>NZ_JAYGIG010000045.1:0-25881 GCF_034932105.1 Leptothoe sp. PORK10 BA2
TTTTAGCCAAACGTAGACCCACTCTACTTCTTCCTAAATTACTCGCTGCCAGAATCAGGCCTCCGGAACCCCAGCAACAGATGGCTTCTGCCGCCTAATCACTCAACAGAAACTTCGCACTGTCCAGATGAAGTAGTACGGCTGATCAATCCAGATGTGGGGATGATGCAGGCCCGCATTGGTAAAGTATTTGGCCAACTGAAGAAGGACGATTTGGTGCTGTTTTATTTTACGGGTCATGGCATTAAGGACATGGCTGGTAAGTTTTACCTATCAACGGCTCAAACCGAAAAATTTGAAAACGATACCCTCAACCCTGGCACGGCTGTTTCAGCAGACTTTGTGAAGGGTGTAATTGGCAATTCGTTGGCTCAACGCAAGGTGGTGATCCTCGACTGCTGCTTTGGTGCGGCATTTGCCAAGGGCTTTTTGGGTATGGATGACAGCAGTATTGATGTGGAAGCCCAGCTGGGTGGCAAAGGCTGGTGTGTGCTAACGGCGTCTACTTCCACTAAATATGCCCTAGAGCAAGAAGGTGAGGACTTATCGGTGTATACCCGATATTTAGTGGAAGGATTAAAGACTGGCGGTGCTGCTCCCGATGGACAAGAGTCTATATCCATTGGAAATTTGCATCAGTACCTATACACCCAGGTAAAGGCAGCTGCCCCGGCAATGGAGCCGACAATTTTTAATGGATTGGCCGGAACAGAAATCGCTATTGCCAAGGTACAGGTGGATAACTTGCAGCGCTATCGCAAGCAGGTACAGCACAAGGTAAAAAATGGTCTTATTCGGCCTGCGGCTTTGGCCAATCTGAAACAGCAACAGACAATGCTAAAGGTTTCTGATGGTGAAGCGGCGGCTATTTTAGCGGAGGTGCTGAAGCCTTACGAGGAGAAGGTTAAGCATGTAAAAACTTATACTCAAGCACTCAGGGCAGAGAAAGACTATACCTATCCGTTGGATGATGAAGCGATTGAAGAACTGGAAGAGTTAAAACGACAGCTGAATTTGCGGGATGAAGATGTGCAAGCAGCTGAGAAGGAGATTTTAGGCCATGTGCTGAAGCAGCCATTTCAGGCTCAACCAAAAGCAACTAACTCCCCACCACAGCCAAGCATAATTAAGCAATATCCTACCTTTGACTTTAAGACAGCAAAAGTAGATGACAAAGGGAATGTCATCGAAACTATTCAAGGCCAGACGGAATACTTTTCTGAAGACCTGGGGGATGGGGTCACGTTAGAGATGGTACGGATACCTGGTGGCACTTTTATGATGGGTTCTCCCAAAGACGAAGCAGGTCGTAATTTGTATGGCGAGTGGGATAGCTCTCTTAAGGGGGTCGATGTTGAAGGACCGCAACATCAGGTGACGATGCCTGAGTTTTGGATGGGGAAGTTTGCGGTCACTCAGGAGCAGTGGCAGACCATGGCAAGGCTCAAAAAGATTAGTCGGGACTTGGAAGGTGATCCAGCCCACTTCAAAGGAAAAAAACGACCCGTTGAGCAAGTGAGCTGGGAGGATGCTGAGGAGTTTTGTAAACGGCTGTCGCAAAAGACCGGGAAAGAGTATACGCTACCTAGCGAGGCGCAGTGGGAATATGCCTGTCGGGCTGGGACTACTACACCGTTTCACTTTGGGGCAACGATTACACCAGAGTTAGTCAACTATGATGGCAACTACATTTATGGAAATGGCCCAAAGGGAAAGTATTGCGCAGAAACAACTGAGGTGGGGAGTTTTGCGATCGCGTCAGCGCTGACTTGTCAGCTCGCAAACCCATTCGGCCTCTATGACATGCATGGCAACGTCTGGGAATGGTGCCTTGATGGTTGGCATGAGAACTATAAGGATGCTCCTAATGATGGCAGCAAATGGGAATCCTCTGATGAAAGAAAAGTGCTGCGGGGCGGTTCCTGGAGCAACAATCCGGACGACTGCCGCTCTGCTGTTCGCAGCAGGAACGCGCGCGGCAGCCGCGGCGGCGGCATCGGTTTTCGTGTAGTTTGTTTTCCTCCCAGGACTTAATATTAGCGCTTTACACTCTTCCCCTCTTACCCTTTTCTCTAAATTCTCTTTGCTCTCATCTTACAGCGCGAAGCGCTTTTGATTTTTTTTTTGACTTTTTGAGCTTGGCAGAGAATTATGTGCAAGACTCTATATTAAAGAGGGTGTTTACATAAACCTATGGAAGAATTGCCCATCATTCAGAAAACGTACGATCTGATCAAATGGTACGTACCCATACTAAATCGACTACCCAAGAATCATAGATTCCTTTTGGGTGACCGCATGGCATCGAGTCTCTACGATCTTCTAGAACAACTCATTAAAGCACGCTACGAACAACAAAAACTCCCTCGCCTAGAAAATCTTAACAGTCAACTCGATATTCTTCGCTACCAAACTCGACTGCTTTTAGACTTCCAAGAAATGGATGCTAAGCGCTATGGCTATATCTGCCAACGGCTTGATGCCATTGGCAATGAGCTGGGTGGATGGATTCGCCAACAAAAAGGAAAACCCCATGAAGCGCCACGGAAATCTCTGGCCTAATATTATTGATTTTGAGAATTTACTCTTAGCAGCTCGAAAGGCAGAAAAAGGTAAACGATTTCGAGAAAATGTATTAGATTTTAACTTTCATTTAGAACAGGAACTGATCCAGCTACACAGCGAGTTAACAACTAAAACCTATCAACCTGGAGCCTATAAAACCTTCAAAATTATTGATCCAAAACCACGCATTATTTCCGCTGCACCCTACCGAGATCGGGTCGTTCACCATGCCCTTTGCCAGGTTATATGCCCCCTATTTGAACATAGTTTTATCACCGACTCTTACGCCAATAGAGTAGGCTTTGGTACCCACAAAGCCCTAGGAAAATTCATTAAGTTCTCTCGTTCCAGTCGCTATGTTTTACAATGCGACATCCGAAAATATTTTCCATCTATTGACCTAGAGATCCTCAAAGCCTTGATCCATCGCAAGATTAAGTGTCAAGATACCCTCTGGCTGATTGATGCCGTCATCGACGGTAGCAATCAGCAGGAAACCGTCCTCAACTATTTCCCTGGTGATACCCTGATTACCCCAGCCATGCGCCGCCGAGGGCTACCCATCGGCAATCTCACTAGCCAGTTCTTTTCCAATGTGTATCTCAACGGATTCGATCACTTCATCAAAGAAGAGCTACACGCCAAGCGCTATGTTCGCTATGTCGATGACTTTGCCCTATTCAGTGATGACAAAGCATTCTTGCAAGACGCACGTCAGCAAATAGAAGACTATCTCGCCACCCTCCGGCTCAAAATCCATCCCATCAAAAGCCAGCTCTTTGAAACCAAAGTGGGCGCTACATTTCTGGGCTTTCGAGTGTTGCCCGACCGCATTCGGGTCTGCTCTAGCAACCTCAAACGCGGTCGTCGTCGTATCAAGGAGCTAAAGCTTGCCTATCAGCGTCAAACCATACCTTTGGAGCAAGTCCAGCAATCATTACAAAGTTGGTTTGCCCATCTCAACCATGGTGATACCTGGCAGTTACAAAAAAAAATACTTTCTACTCTACCTTTTGCGGCACAATTAGACCTGTAGCCTTTTCCCGATCAGCCCTGCTGATTCACCAGGAAACCTACAACGGGGCAGGCAACACCGACTGCGGGGCGGTTCCTGGAACAACAATCCGGACAACTGCCGCTCTGCTAATCGCAACAGGAACGCGCGCGACAACCGCAACAACAACATCGGTTTTCGTGTAGTTTGTTTTCCTCCCAGTACTCTTCACGACCAGAGTTGATGGATGGGAATTCATCAAGCGTGTAGGAAGAGTCCAGCCATTGCTCCGGCGATGCGGGTAACCGTATCCAAAAAGCAGACGATACTGATCAGCCTAGTAGGTTTTACCGAAAAGTTGCTCAGTATCACGACTATTTTTGACCCCAAAAATTAGCTGTTCCCAGGAGAAAAGCCCTGGAAACAGCTAAACTTTCAAATAAAAATGCCACCACTCTCAGACGGCAGAGTCTCCACATCGCCGGTCCAAGCAGAGCCTGGGACCGAGTCGGCCTAGGACCGAGCCTAGGAGGCCGCATCTAGAACTCAGGCAAGCGAGGTAAAGGCCCCCAACACTTTTGGGAAAAGCCATCCAGACATCCCCTAAGCGCTTGTGGTAAAAACGTATTCACCCACTGGAGTAAATCCACCTCACCCCGACATAGACCCATCTGGACCAGAGATTCCCTCCTGTCTATCTCACCACCACCGTTTTCACATAGCCCTCTAACTCGGGGCTAAACCGAGCAATAAACCCACCGTCTGACCCATAGAGTTCAATCGGCAGCTGGGTGCGCTTACCAATGTTAATCACTTCCTGCAGCAGCATATTCACCTCAACAATCATCTGGGCCGAGGCGGGGATACTACTGGGCCGATTGTTGGGGTCAGTAATAGAAAAATCTGCTAGGGCATCATAATCCTTAGCCAACTTGATCTGTACCGAGCCCCCCTTGAGCCCAAACTGACAAAATGTGGGCCTACAAATCCGCCCAAAGTTCTCCTCTGCCTTACGAAACCGAATAGCCAAACGGAGATTCTCCTGGGCGGTGGCCAGGGCCGGTTCATAGGTTTTGAGCAGATTTTGACTGTCCGTATACCGGGATGTGCCGTCGGGCACACCTTTGATTTGGGTGATAGCATCACGCCAGCTCACCATCGCTAAGGTCCACTGGTCTTCTGTTTCATATTGACGGGCCGTCGCCGCATGGCGCACCGCTTCGTTATAGAACTGATCAGCAGCCTGTTCCTGCTGGTAACGGGTGCGCACCTCCCCTAGATCCGTTTCATACTTAGGCAACAGTTTGCGGGTCTCACCATAGGCCATGGTGCCACCGGGAATTTGCTTCAGCTGGGTGACGGCCTTATCCCAAGAGGTGAGGGCGGTTTTCCAGGCGGCCAGGGTATTGGCCACCTCCGCCTGATCCTTGGCCATGGAGGCAGTAAGTTGGGCCTGGTTCAGGTTCGCTTCGGCCTTTTGTTCTGCCACCACCCGCTGCTTAATGGCAGCTAAATTACCGCGATATTCCTGCAATTTGGGAGTCACAAAGGAGGCATGGATGGGACTGCCACTGGGAAGTTTTTCGAGCTGGCTGATGGTCTTCTGCCAGCGCTGGGCAATGGCCTCCCAGTGGGCAATGGGGTGGGGTGGGTTCTGACTCTCATTGGCAGCCGCTAGGGCATTTTCCTGGGCCGCTGCCACCACATTCAGCAGATCGGCTTCCCCCTGGTAGTTGGCCAGTAATTCCTGGGACCGGCTATGGTGGGGAGACCAGGCGGGAATGGGCTTGAGGGTATCCACGGCGATGTTGAGCTGTTGACCCATGTCCAGCACGGTTTGGGGACTGGGCTTTTCCCCGAGGGCAATCAGGGCAGCATCACCTAGGTCCTGGGCGCGTTGGATGCGATCGCATCCCCCGATCACACAGGGGCGACTCAGGCCATAGCCCAGGGTGCCAAACACCGCAGCCAAACCCAACCCAGCCACCATTAAACCCAACCGTCCCCCTGCCCCCTGAGGCTGTTCCTCCTCTTCCTGGGAAAAAGCCTCCTCTGCCATAGAGACTGACGTCGCCATGTCATCCGAGGTCTCTCCATAAAGACCATCCAAATTCAATAACTCATCCGTCGTAGCGGCTTCACCCGCCGGAAAGTTCCCCAAATCCTCCTCTAGGGGGAGTTCTCCGCTAAACAGAAACTCTTCATGGGACAGAAACTGTTCGCCAGAGATAAATTCTTCCTCCGACAGCACCCCCGTGACGTCATCGTCCTCCGACAGCACTCCCGTGATGTCATCATCGTCTTCAGCGCCAAACAGACTGCTAGGCTTTACTCTGTCGAGCTTTGCCCTGTCGAACGTCCCCCTGTCGGGCATTCCCCTGTCGAGCATCACCTCCGGCGCTTGAGTTAACAAGGGCTCATACATCCGATCGTCTAGGGGATCGTCCAGCGGGTCATCCTCCAACATGGACCCTGAACTATCCTGCAACAGCCAGTTAAACCGATGGGCTGCACTGGGTTTTGCCGCAGACTGGAGCTTCAAAAAAACCTTAATGGCAATGGGTTCTCCGTTGGCCCCTAGGTGGTTTGCCTCCACCGGTAAGCCATCAATCTCTAACCGATGGCGAATGGAGCTTTCCGCTTGGGCAAACACATAGCTCTCAGGCACCGTGTCCATATGGGGGCTTTCCAAAAGCACCATCATCTTGCCCCGGCTAATGGCGCACTGTACCGATATCTCCTTAGGTACCTCCGGCGCTTTACTCAACTCGTAAGTTAGATCAGCCGATAGGCGAATGAGGGTGAATGCCGACGCTAGACTCATGCTCTAGGCCTCCAAAAGGTTACCAACGGGTCGACGCGCCCCCATAAACCACCTGAATGTAATGGATGTAGTAAGGCAATCATGGATCCGGCCCGTAGTTTATACCCACAATCGCCTTCACCTGTCAAGGCCCTGAGGGTATTAAAGCTATTGAATAGTGGCCTATTGTCTCCGTTTACGCAAGCCCTTTTTTCCATTGTTCCAATCCGTTTGCCCAAATCCCCACAAAATCTCGGTCAAATCACGCTTAAAGTGCCGTCAAATTCAGCCGCCACGGTACCCTATAGCAAGCGGTTGAATCCATTCAGACCTCTGTGCCGCCCATAGCTGCTGCGAGCTGACGGTTCTAGGACCCATATGCCCAAAGTTATAGAGTCTTGCCTAGGCTAGCGCGAACGATGAACGTCCTAATTGTTGAAGACGAAGTTGACATTGCTGAATTAATTCAGCTGTATCTAACCAATGAGAACTTCACCACTGAAATTTGTACCAGTGGCACCGACGCCCTTCAACGCTTTCCCATTTTTCAGCCGGATCTCATCATCCTAGACCTGATGCTCCCAGGCTTAGACGGGTTAGAAGTATGTGCCCGCATCCGCCAGTCCCCCGGCGCTAAAGACCCCTATATTCTGATGCTGACCGCCAAGGGCGAAGAACTCGACCGAATTATTGGCCTTTCCACCGGGGCCGATGACTACATGGTCAAACCCTTTAGTCCTCGTGAGTTAGTGGCCCGAGTCCGAGCCCTGCTGCGCCGGAGTCTGCGCGGCCCTGCCGCTGCAATGTCAGCTGCTCCGGCCGCCGCCCCCGGCTACCAAACCACCCACTTTACCCTCGACTTTGACCGGCGTACCGCCCTCTATCGCCCCGGTGCCGATCACCCGGCAAAACAGGATTCAGAACAGGATGCAAATCCTGCAAAGCCTTTAGATCAAACCCCTGTCCCCAGTACCCTCGATCTCACCCCGCTGGAGTTTGACCTACTAGCCACCTTTTTGAGCTACCCTGGTCGCGTTTGGCAACGTCCCCAGCTGATCGAAAAACTGTGGGGTGACAACTTTTTTGGGGATGAGCGGGTGGTGGATACCCACATTGCTCGACTCCGCAAAAAAATTGAGCCCAATCCAGCCCAACCCACCTTTATCAAAACCGTTGTCGGGGTGGGATATCGGTTTGAAGATGACTAAAGTCCCCCTCCGGACCCGATTATTCATATCCCACCTGATTGTGATGACGGTGGCGATCGTTGCTTTGGCGGGGGTGAGTCGTCTGTCCACCCCTCGCTATTTTGTGGTCACCCTAGAGCGGTTAGAGGGGCGGGGGGTGCGAATTCAGCAAATGCGGGGGCAAATTTTAGAAAGTTTTGCCGATGCCTGGGCTCGGGGCATGGTGTGGTCTGTGTTATTGGGGGTCAGTACGGCGGGGGGCATCAGCTACCTGCTTTCCAGCCGGATTATCCGCCCCCTTACCCGCATGGAACAGAGCACCCAACGGTTTGCGGCAGGGGACTGGGGGGCGCGGGTGCCGCCATCGGAGATTCCAGAACTGCATCAGCTGGGCCATAGTTTTAACCGCATGGCCAGCGAACTAGAGCAGGTGGAGCAGCAGCGGCGGGACTTGGTTAGCGACCTATCCCACGAACTGCGCACCCCCCTCACCATCCTGCGAGGTTACCTGGAAGCCCTGACCGATCAAAAATTGCCCGCTACCCCCGAAACCTATGCCCGCTTACTGCGCGAGACCCAACGTTTACAACGTCTGGTGGAGGACTTGCAAGAACTTTCCAAACTAGAGACGGGCTATTTGCCCATTCAACGGCAGCCCATCGCCCTAACTCCCCTGATTCAGCAGGTGACCCAGCGTTTTCGCGATCAGCAACTGGAATCTGAAAATCCACAAATTCTGGTAGAGAGTGCCTTGGATTTGCCCACCATCGTGGCGGACCCGATGCGGACCGAACAGATTTTAGTCAATTTATTGAGTAATGCCCTGCAATATACGGACAATGGCACTATTACCGTCAGGACCTGGCACCAGGCGGATCAGGTGTGGCTCGCGGTGGAGGACACGGGCATTGGCATTGCCGCCGCCGATTTGCCCCATGTCTTTGATCGGTTTTGGCGGGCTGATCGCTCCCGTAACCGAGGGTCTGGCGGCACGGGCATTGGCCTAGCGATCTGTAAACGGCTGGTGGAACTGCAAGGAGGCCATATTCAGGTTACCAGTCAACCCCATCAGGGCAGTAAATTTGAATTTTGGTTGCCCAAAGCTACTTAAAACCGCTAAGTTTTGACATAGAAATATCCCTATGGATTACAACCCTATAGCCGATAGGCCATAATACCTAATATCGACGTAACATTAACGACCGTCACTGCGGGCGTTCAGCTGCGAATATTTATATGCGAATATTCATATTAGTGGGATATTGACGGGGGATATTGAGGGGACCCGATCACTAGCAGCTTAGTTTATTGGTCCCGCAGTTATATCTGTCAGATTATTTGCCTATGTCCGACCCCAACTCCCAAGATCGTCAAGATTCTCGTCTGAGCCAAAAGCTGTGTGACTCCGGTCAGCTTTTTCGCGATCGTTATGAGGTGGTACGTGTTTTGGGTCGGGGTGGTTTTGGGGTAACCCATTTGGCGCGCGATCGCATGTTGCCCGGTTCACCCCTCTGTGTGATCAAGCAGCTGTTTCCCAAGGTGAGCCACCCCATCGCTCTGGAACGGGCAAAACAACGTTTCCGCCGCGAAGCCAGAATCCTCGGACGGCTGGGCAGCCATTCCCAATTGCCCATGCTGCTGGACTACTTCACCTTTCAAGGGGAGTTTTTCCTGGTGCAGGAATATATCCATGGGGACACCCTCAGCCGGGAAGTGCGTAAGGGTGGGGCTCAAAAAGAGCCCGTGGTGAAAAAATTTCTGGCTGAAGTACTGCCAGCGGTGCGTTACATCCACCGCAATCGCGTCATCCATCGGGATATTAAACCGCCCAATATTATTCGCTGTCGCGATGACAACCGTCTAGTGCTCTTGGACTTTGGGGCCGTCCGCGAATGTCTCCACCACGATGATGACCCTGGCGACCATGCGGCCAGCCCCACCACCCACTTTGTGGGCACTATGGGGTTTGCCCCCCCCGAGCAGTTGGCCCTGCGCCCCACCTATAGCAGCGACATCTACGCCCTAGGTGTGACCTGTTTGTATTTGCTTTCCGGCAAGTCGCCCCTAGAGTTTGACATTGACCCCGAGACCCAAGAGCTGGACTGGCAGCGTTCGGTCAGCATCAGCCAGTCCTTTGAACGGCTGTTGTCCAAGATGTTAACCACCGATCTGTCGGCGCGATTTAAGCGCATCGATGAAGTGCAGCGGGCGCTCCAACTCGAAGAGCACTACAGCAATTTAGAACGGTGTCTCAATCGGGTACCTAGGGCGGCAGAGGCGGCTAATCCCGAGGATGTGGAGCTAGAACAAAATCTGTCCCCTATTCAGCGCCGGGCTGCGGCCATTCGCAGTCTGCGGCAGCGGCAGCAGCAGCATTCGAGAGGGTCTTCGGGGCAAGGACCGGTCTTTCCCTTATAGGGTTGGCTCCGGCTTCCCTCAGCCAGCGTTCCGCGATTGTTTGACTTCTGGCTTCGACTCCGCTCCGCCAACGGCGACCAACCAACGTTGGATTTCTCCATCCACTGCCCCAGGCTGCTCATCGTATAGGCAGTGGCCCGCTCCGGCAATGGGGCGGTAGGTAATGTGGGGATTAGATTGGAGAATTTGGTCGGCCCAGGCGGTGGGTAAAACCTGATCTTGGCTGCCCCACAGGAGCAAAATCGGCACAGCTACCTGTTGAATCAGGTCTGCGGTGATGTCGCTAAATTCTTCCTGGGTGCGGGATTTCACCAGGTAGCACAGGGTCCGGGCCGCACCGCGCTCCAGGGTAGGGCGGGTAAATAGCTCCACTAATTGATCATCCACTCGCTCCGGTACCTGGTAGATGCCAGTAAGGACCCGCCGAATAAATCCAGGTCGCCGCACCGCCAGAAATAAAGGCCGCAGCAGCAGCGGTGTGGCAAAAAGGCTTTCCACTCCCCGCGCTAACCGATCGATCCAGCCCGCTACCAGTTCCTGGCGGGCTAGGGGTAGGGTAAGTAAAATCAGCTCCTGGGCCATGGCGGGCTGCCTAGCCGTGGCGGTGAGGGCCACCAGTGCCCCCAGGGAATGGCCCAGTAAAATCACCGGTTGGCCAATCACAGCTTGCCAAAAGTCGTGGACCTGGGCCTGCCACACCTCTGCACCGAGTAAAATCCCTGGCTTTTGGGAATGGCCGAATCCCAAAAGGTCCAGGGCATATACGGGGCGTTGCTGCCCCCAACCAACGAGATTCGAACGCCACTGTTCTAAATTGGCTCCAAATCCGTGAATTAGGAGCATCGGGGTGCGCCGTTGGGCCACCGGATCCGTGGGTTTGAGGTAGGTGTAGCGCACCCGCCAGCCGCGCCAGAACCAAAACCGCTGGTGGCCCAAGTCGGGACGGGTGAGGGCTTGGGTGCGTTTCATCGGGCTGGGTGATAACTATCTCGTAACTTCAGACAGCTTGCCATTAAAGGAACCAATCAAGGAACTAAGCGTGATGACCTAAGGATACCTTTAAGATAGATTAAGCAACATTTGTTGCTGGGTTGATCCATGCCTTGAAGATGCAAGCCTGTTTACCTCCGAATCATTTACCCAGGACAGCTAACCCAAGACAGCTAATCCAGACAGCCAACCCAAAACAGCTAACCCAGCGGGACACACTATGACTGACGCAAAACAGAGGGATGTTCAAGTCTTGCCCATTGCGGCCGATACCCTGGCCCTGCGCTCTCGCAGTTGGAACCGACTGCGGTTTGAAGTGGAATATGCCCTGGAAAAAGGGACTACGGCCAACTCCTATTTGATTCAGGCCGATCGGACAGCCCTGTTGGACCCGCCGGGGGGGTCGTTTACCGAAATCTTTTTAGAGGAGTTGCGATCGCACATTCCCCTCGACCAGCTGGACTACATTATCCTGGGCCACATCAACCCCAACCGCCTGGAAACCCTACAGCACCTGATCAGCAAAGCCCCCCAGGTGACCATCGTCTGTTCCAATCCGGTGGCCATCGCCATCCAATCGGCGGAGCTTTCCCTGCAAATGCCCCTGCAAATCATCAAAAATGCCGATGATGATCTGGACCTGGGCCAGGGCCACCGACTGCAGTTTATGACCGTGCCCACCCCCCGCTGGCCAGGGGGATTGAGCACCTACGATACTGGCACCTATACCCTATTCACCGACAAATTTTTCGCAGCCCACATTTGCAGTGATGAGGCCTACGATCTCAACTGGTCAGACCTGCTGCCCGACCGGCGCTACTACTTTGACACCGTCATGGCCCCCAATGCCAAGCAGGTGACCACCGTGCTGGAGAAACTCAGTGAATTTCCCGCCCATCTCTACGCCCCTGGCCATGGCCCCATGGTCAGCTACGGCATCCATGAACTCACTCAGCATTACCAGCAATGGTGTGCTGAGCAAAAGCAAAAAAGCCTTAGGGTAGCCCTGATTTACGCTTCCGCCTATGGCAACACCGCCACCATTGGCCAGGCCATTGCCCGAGGCATTACCAAGGCCGGGGTGGCGGTGGAATCGATCAATGCGGAGCAAGCCCCCCCAGCGGACATTAAAACCGCTGCCGAAACCTGTGCTGGGTTTATCATTGGCTCCCCCACACTCGGTGGCCATGCCCCCACCCAAATCCAAACCGCCTTGGGATTACTGCTCTCCAACGCCTCTAAAACTAAATTGGCCGGGGTGTTTGGCTCCTATGGCTGGAGTGGTGAGGCGATTGACCTCCTGGAAAGCAAACTGCGGGACGGGGGCTATAGCTTTGGCTTTGAACCCATCCGGGTCAAATTTAAGCCCGACGACGTCACCCTAAAATATTGCGAAGAGGCGGGGACCGACTTTGCCCAAGCCCTGAAAAAGGAGAAACGGGCCAAGGTCCCCCGCACCCCCGCCAGCGATGTGGAAAAGGCCGTGGGTCGCTTGGTCGGCTCCCTCTGTGTAGTTACCGCCAAGCAAAATGAAGTGGCCAGTGCCATGTTGGCCTCATGGGTGGCCCAGGCTACCTTTAGCCCCCCTGGGTTCACCGTCTCCGTCGCCAAGGAACGGGCGATTGAAACCCTGGTCTATCCCGGTAATCCATTTGTGCTCAACGTTTTGGGCGAGGGTAAACAGCTGGGGGCGATGAAACAATTCCTCAAGCCCTTTCGCCCCGGTGAAAACCGGTTTGAGGGGGTGGATGTGGACATTGCTAATAATGGGGCTTACATTCTCAAGGAGGCCATTGCCTATTTAGAATGCACGGTCAAAAACCGCATGGACTGCGGTGACCATTGGGTGATCTATGCCACCATTGACGGCGGCCAATTGCTCGATGGCAATGCTAAAACGGCCGTTCACCATCGGAAGACGGGGAATGTGTATTAGGGCGACTGAAATAGCTGGTCTAGGGCCTGTCTGAGTTCCAGGTCCGGCACTTTTTTGAGGAACCAAAATGTTGTTTCCCAAGAAAAGAAGGACACCCCCCGGTAGCCCGCCTGTTGGACGGCAGCAATTTCATCCACGGTGCGGTTAAAGTCTTTAGCGGCAGCCAGGGGGCCGGTATAGATGCCAATGGCGATGGGCACCTGGTTGCGCAGGTCGTGAAAGCCGCTGTTGTACAAATCCTGCTCAAAAACACCCAGATCATCCCGGTAGAGCTGCACCACCACCTCGTCCACAATGCCCAGGTTCACCCAATGGACCCAGTCTTGGAGGTATTTGCTATAGGCAAAGCCGGGGGGGTTGGGGGACACCGAAATGATCGCCTCTGGCCGCACCTGCTTGACCGCCTTGGTAATGTCGGCCAAGAGGGCGGTGATGTACTGGGCGCGCCAGGCTACCCATTCTGGAGCGCTGGGGTCTTCGGGGGGCAGGCTGCCGCCATGGGAGTTTTGATATAGCTGCACTGTATAGGGGTCATAGCCCATGGCCATCGGCAGGCTAAAGTGGTCATCTAGCTGGATGCCATCCACCGGATAGCGTTGGACCACGTCGACAATCAGGTCGGTTACAAACTGCTGCACTTCTGGGTGCATGGGGTTGAGCCAGGCCAAGTTGCCGCCGCTAATTTCTAGCTGAAAGTTTTTCAGGGGGTTGGGAAAGAGGGGATGGGGCGATAGGGGTGCGGGTACCGTCTTGCCGAGCTGGTTGGTGGTTAACCATTCTGGGTGGGCCTGGGCAATGGGAGAGGAAGCGGGAATCATCAGACCGTATTCAAACCAGGGTATCAGTCGCATGTTGTGGCGATGGGCCTGGCGGGTGAGGCTGTGGAGAATGTCGTCAAAGGGGTAGAGGGGGACGTTGGCGATGCGATCGCAACAGGACCCACCGGCCGCTTTGGTCACCTGGCTGGGATACAGGGTATAGCCCTGGTTCCAGACGCTGGGGTAGAGGGTATTGATCTGATGTTCGGCTAGATTTGCGATCGCATCATCCAAACGAAACCCATAGTAGTTAATGGCCGCCGCCGTATTCGTCATCCACACCCCCCGAATTTGGTTGGTGGTGGCCAGGGGCACCGCCGGAGCTTGCCAACAGGACAGCACCAACCACAGGGCCAATAGACCCAGGGCAAAATAGCGTCGTTGTTTACGTTGAGCCAATTTAGCCCGCTTGACAGCACGGGCCTCTCCAGAAGATTGACCAGAAGATTGACCCGTAAGTTTGTCGGAGGGCTGCTCAGGAACTATCGCTTCAGACATTCACCATGGACCATTGAGATTCTAAATATTTCACGACGCTATCTTCACTGTGGTGACCAATCATTTTGGTCGCATATTGCCGCAGTTCTGGAGTCGCATTTGCCGTCGCCACCGCCACATCCGCCAGTTGAAACATGGAAATATCATTATTGTGATCCCCAAACACTGTCAGATCATGGTGCTGCAACCCGCGCAGCGCCTGCAACCGGCGAATACCGTTGGCCTTGGTAGCCTGGGCATCCTGCAGGGTGAGCCAGTACCAATCGGGTTGATAGGGATTTTCAAACAGATGGATATCCAAACGTTGGGGAAACTGCTCCCTGAGCACCAGGGCCAGGGCCGTTAGCCGCGCCTGGGTATCAATCAGCGTCAGGCGCACAATCTGCTTATCCAGGGCCGCCGTCAGCTCGGGGCAGCAGTGCCAGCGGTCATCCCCATTGCGCTTAGCATCGTCGATATACCACTGGATGCCGGGGTTCACCTCCTGGGTGAAGTACACCTGATCTCCCTGGTCGCTGGAGCAGGATATCAGGGGCTTCATGCCGTGGGTCTGGACCAAAGCCAGTACATCTCCCGCCAGGGGGGTATCGATATCATTGACGTACAGATGCGCCCCAGTGGCCAAGTCGGTAATGTAGGCTCCATTGAGTTCGATCACCGGCAACGGCAGGGAAACTCCGGCAAAGATGGAACCGACGGAGCTAACGCTGCGGGAGGTGGCAATGGTGAAGGGAAGACCGGCTGCCAATAGACGCTGGAGAGTATGGCGCGTATAGGCAGACAGGGTGGCCGTAGAATTTAAAAGGGTGCCATCGAGATCTGAAACGTAAAAGATAGGCATGGGCCCTAGTGAAATGTGCAGCTTTCTTTATGACAGATGAAGCTGGTTAATGTCCAGCGTAAGTTGATGGATTTTTTAGCTGGATATTTGAGGCGGTCCCAGCATGTTACTCCCAGCGGTGGCCTAAGCGTCAGCATAGTTTTAGGGAAAATAATTTCATCCCCGATCTCCACCTTATGATCGACAACATCTGCGGCGGTTTCAATCTGCAAATTCCCTCTGCAAGTCCCTTCTGCAAGTTCTCTCTGCAAGCTCCCGAAGCCAGCAGATGAAGTGAGAATGCCCTGTATTGCCTAACAACAGATTTTGTCTCAACTTCACCATCTTTCAAGCCTGCTCACAATCCGCTCATTAAGCTATGCCAGGGTTCTTTTAAGCCGTTCTCATGAAAAAACTTTCATGAGTGCAATTTAATGTCACATTCATGCAGATTTTAATGAAATTGGTCATAGTGCTATCAAACGTTGTCACTTTGCTGAGTTTTGTTCATCCCCCAAGGACTTATTGCAAAGCCCAATACATTCAGTTGTGATTTAGGAAAATACCATGCGCCCCCTGATCGGAATTTTGTTAGAGACCTTCCCTAATGCATCGGAACCATTCATTCTGGATGAGATTCTAGAACTAGAAAGACAAGGTCTTAATCTACATATTTTCTCTCTCAGATATCCGCCAGAACAGCCCCAGCAAAAAGATATGGCCCTAGTTCAAGCCCCAGTCACCTATGTGCCATCCTTACTACCCACCTTCAATCGCACCAAAGAAAAGGAGTTGATAGCAGCTCAAGTCGACCTGTTTCAACAAGATAGTGGGACCTATGTACAGACCCTAAAGCGTTATCTAAAGCGTGACGAAGAGGACCGTGTCAATGAGTTTTTGCAAGGAGGCTATCTCGCCCGGCAAATGCAAAAGCTAGGTATTACCCATTTCCATGTTCACCTTTCCCAGGTATCTAGCGCCACGGCGGAAATTGCTCAGGCATTCTCTGGTTTATCCTATAGCCTTACAGTCCACACCAAAGATAGTTATCACAGGGATCCTGCTGTCCTCGATCACTGCATGGCTAAGGCAGAATTTGTGTTTACCTGCAGCGACTACAATCGTCGCCATCTAGCCAGTATTTCGACCTCTTGCACACCGATCCATGTGGCCTATCACGGCATAGATGCGGCTCGTTTTAGCCCTGTCCCTAAACCTCCGCAACCTGCAGTCCCCTTGATTGTGAGTACTGGTAACTTTTGTGAGGGCACGGGCTTTTTCTATCTGATCAAGGCATGTCATCTGCTTAAGCAAAACGGGCTATCGTTCCATTGTTTAATTGCTGGTGATGGTCCCTTAGAAGATTCTATGCGACAACAGATTCGAGAATTGGACCTAAGTCAGCATATTACCTTGGTGCAAAATCCTGATCAGGAACAACTGATCGATTATTACCAACAAGCTGAGCTATTTGTATTGCCTTGTTTATCCACCGACGATGATCATCGCGACGGTATTCCCCAGGTATTACTAAAGGTCATGGCCATGGAGATACCGGTCATATCAACCACTATCTTAGGAATTTCTGAACTCGTAGAATCCTATGTCAATGGCATCTTGGTGCCGGAAAAGGATGCCCTGTCATTAGGACAAGCCATGGAAATGCTACTTCGTCAGCCCAACCTGAAAACAAATTTAGGGAAAATTGGTCGCTTTATGGTGTTAGACAAATTTGGTCTTTCCAGCAATGTGGGGCTCATCAAATGCTTACTGTTAAATGCTACACAGCAGCAGACCATAAAATTTCCAACTCAAGTTACCTTACTCAGACACTTAAATGAAAGGCATATTGCCTAAGGTCAAACGTTTATCGCCCCATATATCTGTCGCTGTTCATAGTCATCACCCTCCATGTGTTCTCTCCTTCGTCTTACAAGAACCCACTTTCTTGCCCATAGGATACTGATCCTAGGCCAAGAATTGACATTTTCAGGAATGCTCTATGAAAACTCTACTGTTTTATTGCCAGCATATGCCTGGCTTCGACCACCTGATCCGCAGCATGGCAATTGCCCATGGGTTGACTCAGGATTTTAAAGTCTACTTTGTCAACGGTGGTGAAGGTGTTCAGGAGTTTCCCTTGCTTGGGGGAATTGAAACCATTAATTTGCCAGCCATTGGGACTCAACCAAACTGCCGTGGATTGCAACTGTCCGACGCTGTTTGGGATATGGATATGGTCCTTGACTATCGCCGGGATTGCTTATTGAAACTTTGCGATCGCATCCGCCCCGATGTCGTCATGGTAGAACGGTTTCCCTTTGATCATCATTGTTTTTCCCCTGAGCTAATCCCACTGTTGGAACGAGCCAAAAGCTATGGAGCCAAAATCATCTGTAGTGTGCGTGACATTGTTGTTTCTGAAGGGATTGCCAAACCAGACCAGGATCGCCATGAAGCCATAGTATGCCAGCTGATGAATCTCTATTTTGATCAACTGTTGATCCAGGGTGATCCTACGTTTATTCCTTTAGAGGCAAGTTTTTCTCGGATGGGTGAACTCACCTGTGACATTCACTATACAGGCTATGTCATCCCCGATGTGGATCGAGAGTTCTCCGTCAAAACCGACTGCGAGCCGCCCATCATTGTTGCCAGTGTTGGCAGTGGCCAATTTGGCCATGAATTACTTGACTGTGTAGCCGAGGCTAGTCATTTTCTAGAGGATAAAATCCCCCATCACATCCAAATGTTTACGGGCCCCTTTGCCCCTGTCGAGGTTTACGCACGTCTACAAACGATGGCATCGCGCTGCTCAAATCTAACCGTACAGCGCTATACTCCGGATCTGTTGAGCTATCTAACTAGGGCCGATCTATCCATTAGTATGGCCGGATACAACCCAACGTTAAATGTTTTGCAAACCGGGGTTCGTGCCATCCAGCTGCCCTCTAGGGATAATCCTGATCGGGCACAACGACTACGTTCTGATCGTTTAGAAAAACTTGCCATTGTGAAGACAATTGAACAAGCTGACCTCGAACCGATCAACCTATCCCTTGAGATGCTTGATTCCCTCAGCCATACTCCCCAGCCGATTTACTTTTGTCTTCAGGGTGTTCAAATCACAGCTGCTCGCATTAAAGAGCTGGTAACTGAAAAGACTATGATGGATTGTACAGAATTTTATCAAAGTACTAGCCTGGACCCTAAGCATATGGGCTATTTACAGCATATTAGAGAGCAAAACTAAGTTGACGTTGGCCACCGCAGAACCACCCGTTTAGGGGGTAGACTTACGCAATTATTCAATCCAAGTCGGAACCGCTCTATTCATGGCTATTCATGAGCAGCCTGAGGACCTCACCCCTGCTTTGTGAGAATCTACTCATAAAAATTCGTTCCATGAGTAGATTCTCATACTGTCCTAATGAAGGATCTCATCTCCTTGTTTATACTCATATTGTTGTTCCAAGATGATGGTTAGACATCAATGCCACGCTGTTAGGGATGCGTATGAAAATTAAAGGGCCGCTGTAAGGCATGGCGTACCTGGTTCCCCTTACGGCTGAATCCCACCATTTTTGAGACAGTCTATTATGTACCTGTGTGAGCCTGTTCATGAAAATCGTACCTTTTCTAACGGTATTGCTACCTGTAAAACGGTTTGAGATCGCGTTTGCCAGAGCACCCTTATTAAATCTACAGCCATTTTATAAACGTCCCTACCTACTTAGGTTTGGCGTAATTATACTCAGTGCTCAAATCATCACACAGGCTCAAACCATCGCCCAAGCTCAAATTATCCCCGATGGGACACTCTCCACTACCAGTAACTCACCAGACGGTGAAAACTTTACTATCGAAAATGGCGATCGTACTGGTAATAATCTCTTCCATAGTTTTTCAGCGTTTTCTGTCCCCACCAACGGTTCGGTAATTTTTAATAATGCCATCGATGTCCAAAACATCTTCAGCCGAGTTACAGGAGCTAATGTCTCTAACATCGATGGGGTGATCCAGGCAAATGGTGTCGCAAATTTATTTTTACTTAATCCCCATGGCCTCTTCTTGGGCCCCAATGCCCGATTAGACATTGGGGGTTCCTTTCTGGGAACAACCGCAACCAGCATAGGGTTTGCCGATGGCGTAGCGTTCAGTGCCGCAGATACGACCGTAAATCCAATATTGACCCTGAGTATTCCCACCGGTCTACAAATGGGCCAAAACCCAGGGGCCATCACCAGTCAAGCCGCTTATTTTGAAGCAAGACCAGAGAAAGGTCTTGCCCTGATGGGGGGGGATATCTTTCTGCAAGGTATTTCCGACGATTTGATCGATTTTGCCTATCTCAATGCACCCGATGGTCACATTGAGTTGGGCAGTGTTGGCAACAATAGTTTAGTGACCCTAACCCCCAGTCCGACGGGATGGACATTTGGCTATGATCATATCGCTAGCTTTGGAGATATTCTTCTTGAAAAAACGTTTGTGGAAGTCAGTGGCAATGGCGGTGGCACTATCCAGCTGCAAGGTGACCGGGTTGAATTAACGGGCACTTCCCAGATTTATACCACAACTGCAGGTTCTGTTTCTGGCGGTGGCATTATCATCCAGGCCCGTGATTCGTTGTCGCTGATGGGCACCAATCCCACAGGTGACTTTTCTAGTGGATTGTTTTCAAATGTGAGGGCTGGGGCAGAGGGTAATGGAGGAGATATCAATATTGATACCCCATCCTTGAGACTGATTGATGGAGGTGTTATACAGTTTTTGGGAGAAGGCCAGGGTAGCCTTGGTAACTTGACTGTCCAGGCTAATCACATCGAAATTTTAGATCGCTCTACTAGTGGTCAGCCTAGTAATATTGTGAGTAGTAACTATGGATCTTCCCAGATACCTGGTGGGAACATTTCCTTAAATACCCAAACTCTCACATTGAGAAATGGTGGCAGAATCAATATTTCTAGTCGTACCGATAATAGCGATAGCGGTAATTTAATCATTCGGGCTCATACCATCGACGCATTCGGCAAGGATGAATCTGCTCGCCCTGTGCAAACGTTAATTGCCGTAGCTGCAAGAGCTGATGGCAATGGAGGCACCGCAGATATTATCACCGACCAACTAACCCTCAGGGGAGATGCTCAAATTTTTGTTGGTACCCAGCATGGGGCAGGGACAGGCGGCAATTTAACGCTGCAAGCAACAGACATTTATTTTGATCGGGCTGGGTATTCGGGTAATCTTTCCACTGGCATCAATATATCGACCGGACCGGATACTCAAGGCGATGCTGGCATCTTAGATCTGCAAACCCAACGTTTGACATTACTAAACGGAGCCCAGGTCTTTGGGGGCACAATTGGTTCAGGAGACGGAGGCCTAGTTAAGATTCAAGCCGATGACATTATCATTAGTGGCACTGGCACTGATAGGCTCTTTGATGGCATCGTTGGCAGTAGCATTACCACCGCATCAAATCAAACGGCAAGCGGTAATGCAGGCAATATTGAGCTACAAACCAGACGTCTTTACCTGAGTGAGGGGGGAACTGTTTTCAGTGGCGTTAGGGGCAATGGAGACGGTGGCAGCATCATTATTCAATCCAGTGAAGTGATTGCAACGGGCTCTGGTGTCAATGAGGCTTCAGGCATTATTGCTAGTCTTGGCGTAATGGCAGAAGGACGTAGCGGCAAGATAGATATTACCAGTGATAGCGTAGTTATCCGGAATGGCGCGGAAATATCTTCCGATACGTTAGGTATGGGAGATGCGGGTATTATTCGTATTCAAGCTACTGATCTCATTCTGGTGGATGGTAGCAATAGTCAAATTCAGAACGGTGTATTCCTTCCTACCGCAGTTGGGCAAGGGGGGCAGATTGATTTACAAACACCACAACTGCAGATCAGTAATGGGGGACGTATTTCTACAGAATCAGTTGGCCAGGGTAATGCTGGCAATATTGATATTCAAGCAGACCAGGTATCTCTATGGGCCAATGCTGTTATCAATAGCCAGAGTACTGACCAGGGCGATGCAGGAAACATTACCCTGAGGGGAGACTCCCTTAGCCTGCGCAACACATCGTCTATCAATGCGGCTACGGCTTTAGGAAATGGCGGCAATCTAAACTTAACTTTTGCTGACGTTCTCTATTTGAGGGGGGCCAGCCAATTAACAGCAGAAGCTAATGGCATGGGTAATGGCGGCAACGTTTCCATTAGTGTTCCTATTGTTCTTGCCATGGAAAATAGTGATATTATTGCCAATGCTATGGACGGCAATGGTGGCAATATTTCCATTGTTACCCAGGCTCTCCTGGGATTGGAGGTTCGCAATTTTTTAACACCCGAGAATGATATTACGGCCAGTTCTCAGACTGGAGTGGACGGTATTGTGCAAATCCAAACCCCAGACCTAGACCCGAGCCAGGGTACCGTCGAATTGCCCAGCATGTTGACTGACCCGAGCCACCAAATTTCCACAGGGTGCTTGGTGGCAGCAGACAACTCCTTTGTGATGACTGGACGCGGTGGCTTGTCAGAAAATCCTTCCACTCTAGACAGCTCAACAATCTGGGAAGATTTTCGTCCGTTAGAAACTGACAAAAATATGGGTTCTACCACTGTCCCAGTTACTGTGTCAGTCATTGGTTCAACTACTGGCCCAGCCGCTGGGCCCACCAATGCGCCGCCCATCGAAGCCACCGAGTTGGCAATGAATGAGGACGGTCAGGTGGAGTTTATTGCCTCAACAGCTGCAATGCCTCATCCCCACATCAGGCATTGTGGTTCCAGGGCAAGTCTTTAATGGAAATGAGAATGACTATGTTAGAGAGATTAAGGTGTTTTCTCAAACAGGCTATACCGACTGGAGACTTACGACGCCTGGACGTTTTTCGAGCGCTCAATAGGTTTTTGGCCGTTGCTGATCCTCGGGATGATTTTACTAGTCTCAATCCGGCTATTAGCCAGGTTTTCAGATTGATTCATCCTCTAAATCAGCAACGGCGATTTTTTCCTCGCAAGGTCCTCATGTCTTGGCCGATTTACCGCAGGCTCTGTTGGGTCGGTCTGGGGATCTGGTTAGCCATGGTGCCAACAATGCTTCCCACCCAAGCCACAACCGTCAGCGTCCAGCCCCAGTTTGTCGATGTTCTAAACAGTGAAGAAACAACGTCCTCACTCGAACAGGGCAGACGCTATTATCAAGCCGGTCGATTCTCGGCAGCGGTGACTCTCTGGCAACAGGCCGCTCACACCTATCAGACTGAGGGAAATAGCTCCAGCCAGGCATTGAGCCTGAGTTATTTGGCCTCCGCCTATAAAGAGCTGGGGCAATGGGACTCAGCGGAAACAGCGATCACTCAAAGTTTGACCTTGCTACAAGGGGCTGATTTTGATATAGACAACGCTGCCCAGCTATCCTCAAATACTGCGTTGATTTTGGCCCAGGCTTTGAATGCCCAGGGCAGTCTTCAACTCACTAAAGGCAATCCAGCAGAGGCGCTGAGGAGTTGGCAACGGTCTGCAGCGCTCTATGACGAGATTGGTGATGCCCAAGGACGGTTGGGGAGCCAGATCAATCAGGTCCAAGCATTGCAACGCTTAGGTTTATATCGACAAGCTCGCACCCGACTAGAGGAGATTAATCAGCAGCTCCAGTCTCAGCCCAATTCGGTGCTTAAATCTAAAGCATTGCAGAGTTTAGGTGTAACTTTACAACATATGGGAGTTTTTGAGGACTCGTTAGACGCTCTGCAACAAAGTTTGACCATTTCCCAACAACTAGGTATGGGGGGGGATACCAGTGCGGTGTTGTTGAATCTCGGCCATGCCTGGCGCAGGTTGTCGAATATACCCAAGGCGTTGGACTTTTATCAACAATCTGCTGCGACAGCGACAACTGCGATCGCAAAAGTAAACGCCCAACTCAGCCAACTAAATCTTCTGATCGAAACCGAACAAATACCCGCTGTCCAAGGTTTACTGCCTCAAATTCAGATGCAGTTACCCCGTTTATCAGCCAGTCGTGGGGCGGTTTATGCTGGGGTTAACGTTGTTCAAAGTTTACTCACGTTAACCCCAGAAGTTCGACAGGATGTATTGCCCAACCATGGTTCAGCGATGGTTCAAATCCTATCTGAGGCAATTCTACAGGCCCGACAATTGGGCGATGTCCGGGCAGAATCCTATGCGGTCGGTCAGCTAGGTCAAGTTTATGAACAGGCGGGTCAGTGGGACCATGCCCAAGCGCTTACGGCCCAAGCCTTGGCCTTGGTGCATGGGATCAGCGCCCCGGAAATCACCTATCAATGGCAGTGGCAGCTGGGACGGATTCTGTGTCAGGGGGAAATCCCTTGTGCGTTAACGGGGGATGGCGAGGGTGCGATCGCAGCCTATACAGAAGCCATCACCCAACTCGGGGTGTTACGCACAGATTTGGTAGCCACATCCCAAATTCAATTTTCCTTCAGAGAACGGGTTGAACCTGTCTATCGCGAACTCGTTACCCTACTACTCACCCCAAGTCCTAATCAAGCGGAAATCAGTCAAGCTAACCTCAAACAAGCCCGCAATGTCATTGAAGCCCTCCAACTAGCCGAATTAGATAACTTCTTCCAATCGGCCTGCCTAGACGTTCAGGCCCAGCAAATTGACCAAATTGATCGAGCAGCAGCAGTACTGTACCCGATCATCCTATCCGACCGACTGGCCGTGATTTTGTCCATCAAGGATCAGCCACTGCACTACTATGCAACCGCCCTCTCCAACACCGAAATCCAAAACAGTCTCAGCCAAATGCGGCAGTCCCTTAGCCTGGCATTTCCGAGTCAGTTACGTCTGCAAGTGTCGCAAAAACTATACGACTGGATGATCCGGCCCGCTGACCGATATCTCGCGGCTCAAGATATCCAAACCTTAGTCTTGGTGCCAGATGGATCGCTGCGAAGCTTTCCCATTTCAGCCCTCCATGATGGAGAACAATACCTGATTGAAAAATATAGTATTGCCATCAACTCTGGTTTAAAACTATTAGAACCACAATCCCTAGAACCAGAACAATTTAATCTCCTAATCGGTGGCCTGACAGAACCCCGCCAAGGCTTTGCCGCCCTGCCTGCCGCATCTTTTGAAATGGAACAAATTAGAGCCAAAGTTCCAGCTCAGCTTTTCCTTAATCAGGACTTTACCCAGGCCAACTTACAGACGCAGCTCAATCACGCAAAGTCTTCCATCGTTCACCTCATCACCCATGGCCAGTTTAGCTCTACCCAGGACGACACATTTATATTGGCCTGGGATCGAAAAATCAAAGCTGACGATTTGAGTAATATGCTACAAACCAGACAGCTCAAGGTTAACAGCCCCCTGGACCTGTTAGTTCTAAGTGCCTGTCAGACAGCCTCCGGAGATAATCAAGCCGGTTTAGGCCTCGCCGGTTTAGCACTACGTTCCGGTGCCCGTAGCACCCTGGCCAGCCTATGGTCTGTCGATGACCAGTCCACCGCCCAACTCATGGTTAAGTTCTATGACATGCTGAACCAGCCAGAAACCACCAAGGCAGAAGCCCTGCGTCAGGCTCAGATAGCATTACTAGGCCAAGATGGCTATCAACACCCATTTTTCTGGGCTGCTTTTGTCATGGTTGGCAACTGGCTTTAATCGAGCTTTAACAGATAAACTGTTCAGTTAAGAGGCCAGTTAGTCGAAATCTCAGGGGCACCCATTCTCTACAATATGCATCATAAATTTATGAAAGATTAACGCTCACCATCAGAACCATTAGACATGATGTTTGCTATGCACCTGAACTCCAAAATCGTAAGAACATCAGTTTATTCTTTCAAACTGATGTTCTTACTTGGGTTAAGCCCTGCCCAAGCTCTGCCAAATCAGCCAAATCATATCATTACAGAGCCCATAGTCACGGGCCCCATAGTCACGGGCCCTATAGTCACGGGACAGGCCCTCGCCCTAGACAACCTCAGTTTTAGTTTTATTCCACCAGAAGATAGCGGACAGCCACGCACCAATCGGGCCGGAGGAAGGCGGGATCAGCTCTGCAATCACTCCATGCCCACACCGTCCCTAACCCTATTAATGCCACCCACAAACCAGGGGACCACCACAGCGGAACATCCTACCTTTCTGGCATATATCCCTCAAACGTCAGCCCAACAGGTCTTTTTAACCATGGAGGATGAGGACAACAATTACTTCTATCACACCACATTTCCTCTGCCCGATCAGGCTGGCATTGTGAGCTTTACAATGCCGGACATGGCTCCTAGTCTAAAACCAGAGAAATACTATAAGGTCTCTTTAGCCATGATGTGTGGTGCCATCCTTGACCCTAACGATCCGGTAGTGGAAGGATGGATTAAGCGGGTAGAACTTGACCTTCCCCTCAGCCCTGACCAAGGGCAAGACACAGCCCTTGAACGAAGCGCATTGTATGCAAACAATGGACTTTGGTTTGATGCTATTACAGCACTTGCTGATCTGCTCCGGTCTCAACCGGACAATCCAGATATAATAGATGCTTGGGAAGAATTGCTCCAATCTGTAGAGCTAGAACTTCTACAGATTGAACTCTTGTGAGCCATCTATCCTCAGAATGTAATGCTATCGAATAACGTCGCCAAGCATTGTACTTCAGGGCAACGAAATCCCATTCAAATATCTGAAAGAAGCTGACTTTTTAGAGGATAACGGTCGTAAGCATTCAGGGGGTCTGAGTTGTGAGAGTTTCAATCAGCAGAGTACCTGCTAGAGTAAGCGGATGAAAGACAAGGCTCTCCCATCGATTCCCGAGGTCAGTAAAGCGGATTGGGAAAAGACAC
>NZ_JAYGIG010000046.1:0-25872 GCF_034932105.1 Leptothoe sp. PORK10 BA2
CGAATCGACGCTTAAACTTTGAATTGCTAAGGGTTTGGGTGGCTTCGTAGTTCATCTGCCTAGGTGTAAAGCAATGAACCAAAACCTAAAAATCTACCATAGAAACTATTATGCAAGAGGTCTAATGTTTTAGGCCTCTCAACTGCATTTGAGGATTATTATGAGCCTGAGCGATCTCACTATTGCAATTTAGTGGATGCCCTGCTTGGCGATCGCGATTTTCGTCTAGATTGTCCCGAGCATCAACAGAAAGCATCGAGTAGTTAAAATGGTTTTGTTAGCAACATATCAGTTGAGACAACTGATACTGACAAGCTTTTGCTAGAGAAGATACCCCTACTAGGCATTGCAAGAGTAGCGGATGTTTCAGAACCTTGGCTATAAGAATACGTCCATGGCAAATATCGTTTAGTGCTCCGTCAAGCCAATGTCTTTCTCAAAAAAGTTAGAAAATCACATTGGCGCTATCTGGTACTTTATCCACCACTACAACGTATCCTTACAGCTTTAGGACTATCCCTTAATGCCTCCAGCGATAACTCATCCCCTCCTGGGAGGGGCAACGGGGTGGGTTGGCTGTCCGCGCAAGCATCGGACCCACCCCGCCTACGGCACCCCTCCCGAGAGGGGAGGAACAAGGGCTATTTTATGGGTTAGGAATTTTTTTTCTACGAGCTCCTATCCTTTATGCCCCTGGCGATAACCCATCCCCTCCTGGGAGGGGCAACGGGGTGGGTTGGCCGTTAGTGCAAGCAGCGCAACCCATCCTCTCCTGGGATAGGCAACGGGGTGGGTCAACCACCTAGAATTTGCCATCCAACGCCTCTACACACCGTTCGCAAATGGTCTCATGCTCTGCTGACTCGCCTACATGGGTGGAATAATTCCAACAGCGATCGCACTTTTTCCCATCCGCATCCACAATGCCAATCCCAAACGCATCGGACTCACTGCGATACTTAATATCCTTCAGCCCATCGGCACTGGCCAAAATCTCCACCTGGGAGACCAGGAGCAAATAGCGTACTTCATCCACGTGGTTGGAGGTCATTGCGATCGCATCCCCCGGATTCATCGCCTCTAGCTGCGATCTCAGCTGAGCATCCGCCACATAAATCAACACCTTCGCCTCGAGCGACGAGCCAATATCCTTCGCCGAACGGGCCTGCTCCAGCACCTTATTCACCTCATTCCGCAGCTCCCGCAGCTGGTCCCAAGTCTTCGCCAACCCAGGCTGCGCCCAGGCCGCATCCACCTTTAACCAACCCGCCCCAAACACCGACTTATGGCCCGTCTCATAGGGCATAGACTGCCAGATATCCTCTGCCATGTGGCACAGCACCGGCGCAATGGACTTCGCCAAATTCTCTAAAGCCACCGCCAGCACTGTCTGGCAGCTACGCCGCCGCGCCGCATTGGCATCACTGATATACAGCCGATCCTTGGCAATATCCAAATAAAAGTTCGACAGATCCACCACACAGAAATTCTGCACAGTCTGGAAAAATCTGAAGAACTGGTACGAATCAAAGGCCGCCTCTACCTCCGCAAAGACCTCCGTCATGCGGTGTAGCATGTACTGATCTAACGAAGACAGTTGGTCATAGGGCACCGCATCCTGGGTGGGATCAAAGTCGTGCAGGTTCCCCAACAAAAACCGCGATGTGTTGCGAATCTTGCGGTACACATCTGCCATCTGCTTCAGGATAGTCTTACCGATGGGCACATCCGAAGAATAGTCCACGGAGGATACCCACAGCCGTAGTACATCGGCTCCATAGGGTGGGTCCTGCTTCTGGTTTTTACCCCCCTCAATGATCTCATAGGGGTCCACCACGTTACCGATGGACTTACTCATTTTGCGACCCTTTTCATCCAGGGCAAATCCATGGGTGAGTACCGTTTTGTAAGGCGCACAGCCATGGGTGGCCACACTGGTCAACAGGCTCGACTGGAACCACCCCCGATGCTGGTCCGACCCTTCCAGGTATAGATCCACCGGATACTTCAGCCCATCTCGCTGGTTCGCCACTGCCGCCCAGGAGGAACCGGAGTCGAACCACACATCCATGGTGTCGAACCCCCGCACATAGGTATGGCCATTGTTGCGATAGGCCTCGGGCAACAGCTCCTCAACGGACATACTCCACCAGGCATCGGAACCCTGCTCCGCGAAAATATTTCGCACATGGGCAATGGTTTCCTGGTTCATCAGCACTTCCCCTGTCTGGTCATCGTAGAAGGCCGGGATGGGCACGCCCCAGTTACGTTGCCGGGAAATACACCAGTCAGATCGATCCCCCACCATGGGAGTGATGCGGTTTTCCCCCTGGGCAGGAATCCATTGCACCTCGGCAATAGCCTTCAGGGCTTCGTCCCGAAAACCCTCTACGGAGGCAAACCACTGCTCAGTGGCCCGGAAAATGGTGGGCTTTTTGGTACGCCAGTCGTAGGGATATTTGTGGGCGTAGGGTTCGTGCTTCAACAGATTATTGGCTTCGGTCAGGGCTTTGATCAGCTCATCGTTGGCCGTTTTCAGCACGTTCAAACCTTCAAAGCTGCCAGCTTCGGCGGTGAAGTCACCCCGCGCATCCACCGGGCAAAGGATGGGCAGACCATATTTCTGACCAACGCCAAAGTCTTCCATACCGTGGCCGGGGGCGGTGTGGACCAGTCCCGTACCGGATTCCGTAGTGATGTAGTCGCCGCCAATGACAATGGGGCTTTCCCGATTAAAGGTGGCTTCCTTTTGGTGTAGGGGATGGTGATAGGTGGACCCGGCCAGGTCAGAACCCTTGATATCTACTTTGGCCGTCAGTGCGGTGCCGAAGGTATGGCTCAGGGTGTCAATCAGGTCCTTACCCACAATCAGATATCGATAGGGGGCACCAGAGGCCACTTCCACCACGGTATAGGTCAGTTCTGAATTGACGGCCACGGCCACATTGGCGGGGATGGTCCAGGGGGTGGTGGTCCAGATGGCAACGCCCAGATGATCTAAGTAGGGGGCTAGGGCTGCTTTGGCCGATTCCGACGCGCTCACCATGGGGAAGCCCACGTAGATACTGGGGGAGATGTGACCCTCAGGATATTCCAGCTCAGCCTCTGCCAGGGCTGTCTGGGAGGATGGACTCCAGTGGACGGACTTCAGTCCTCGGTAGATGTAACCCTTGTGGAGCATCTCCCCAAACACACCGAGCTGGGCCGCTTCGTATTCGGGCTGCAATGTCAGGTAGGGCTGGTCCCAATTGCCCCATACCCCAAAGCGACGGAAGCCCTTGGCCTGCTTTTCGACGGTTTCTAGGGCGAATTCCTTCGCTTTTTGCCGTAGCTCCAGCGGCGTTAGGTTGGCCCGCTCTTTGCGGTCAATGGTTTGGAGGACTTTGAGTTCGATGGGTAGGCCATGGCAGTCCCAGCCTGGGACATAGCGCACTTTGCGATCGCGCAGCAGCTGATACTTATTGATAATGTCCTTCAGCACCTTATTTAAGGCATGGCCCATGTGGAGATCGCCGTTGGCATAGGGCGGCCCATCGTGGAGCACAAACACCTCCCCGGAATTTTCCTGGGACAGGGTTTCATAAATTTTGCTGTCATCCCAAAATGCCTGTAGCTCTGGCTCACGCTGAACCGCGTTAGCCCGCATATTAAAGTCGGTCTTAGGCAACAGGACAGTGTCCTTATAGCTTTTGGCTTCGGCGTTCTTGGGGTCAGTCACGATGTGGGAAAAAACGAAGGGAATTGATTACGCTCCCGTCATTCTGCCTTAGAAGTTCCTATCGCTTCAATAGTTTTAGTTTTTTTACTGCAATGGTGACCGGGGGATGGGCCGGGGGATGGGACTGATATGGCGACCAACTATGGTGCCTAAACCGCTCACAGAGCGTCCGGGTCAATCCCGAGTTCCCTGAGCTTTTCGGCTAATTGTATGGCTTTTGCCTGTTCCTGGTCTGCCCGAAGGCGTTCTTGCTCTGCGCGGATCTGCTCCTGGTCCGCCCTGGCTTGGGCTTGGTCCGCCCTGGCTTGGGCTTGGTCCGCGCGGGTGCGTTCCTGTTGAGCCTGTTCTTCGGGGGTGAGCAGGCGATTACCGGCTTGATCGTACCAATAGAGCCATTCGCGATCGCGACCCAAATACAGTCCTCGCTCACGACCTAGACCTAAGCCAATTTCAGGCAGCCAGATGGGATTGCCCTCTAAGCTGTCCTCTAGACGTTGATACCCACCATCAACCAGCTGATAGATCTCTAGGGGAGTCCGTTTACGGCGAAACTGAGGATTGGGCAAATACACGACATAGTAGCGGATGCCCAAATCAGCGTAGCGCTCCTTTTTGCGATCGTATTCGCCACCGTAGGTCTTAGAGACGACTTCTAGGGCTAGCGTCGGGACAATATTCTCCTCTTCCCACAGCACGTAACTCAAACGCCCTTCTTCACCCACAAAGCGGTCCACACCCAGGCTCAAAAAACCATCCGGCACCAAGGGGGGCTCCTGGGGATGACTGTAGATACCCATATCCACCCCAAAAAACCAGTCCCGCCGCTGGGACCAGACCAGGGCTAAAATTGCATCGAGCAAATTCGGAATTAGGTTCTGTAACTCATTATCCACCGGGGTATCGTCTGAGTCTGGGAGCTCAGCCGCAGAGGGCAAACATTGCTTGGGGTCAAAGTATAGAACCATGATGTGTTCTGAATAGACCAGGGCTATAACTAGACATTGTAGCGACTTACCTGAGTTGTCAGCGGTTACTCCGCATCTCCCCTCAAATCATGTCGAGCATAATCAACGTCTTGAGCACGTTCTTCGGTTTAATCGGCTGACTCAAAAACTCCGATGCCCCCACCATCTTGGCCCGCATCCGTTCGGTCACACTGTTACCATGCCCCACCATAACAATGGGGGTCTCCTTAAAATCCGCCATCCGTCGAATCTGCGAACACAGCTCATAGCCATTGACCACAGGCATCGTCAACTGCAAAAAGATCATCTTTGGCTGCAGCTTCAGCAGCTGTTTCAACACCTCAATTGGGTCGGCAATGTTGGTATAGCGATAGCCCGCCGCTGCAACAATCGTTCCCATTTTCCGACTGTTGGCGGGACTATCATCCACATACACAATCCTGGCATCTTTCGGAATAATTGCCTGGGCTAACTTAACAGCGATGTCATTGTCCGTTGGGTTGATCGCTGTCGTAATCGTGTCTCCCACCGGCTTCAGTCGCAGGGACTGATTACGCAGGTGAGGCAAAATCGACAACACAAACGGCATAAGGGGCTGATTGTTTTTTAGAGCCAGGTCCCGCAGGGTTTGGTTGCCATCAGCCAATACAGTCAATAATTTAAAGAGTTTTGGGGATGCCAGATCTTCTAGAGACGCCAGATCTTTTATCACCAGTGCATGGTTGGGGCTCACCTGGGTTAGCCCAGCCTGTTGCCACTCCTGCCACTCGTGCTTGACCTGGGACCATAGGCGAATATTTTGCAGATTTATAAAAGGAAACTCACAGGCTTTTTGAGGCTTGATCCGATAGGTTAGTCCCGGCTGAACCTTTTGAAAATCCCAAGTCTCTTGCTGTTGCAACAAGTCAAATAACACTTCGGAAATACATCCGGCTACAATATCTGAGAAGACTTCCCGATTAAACTTTTTACAGACCACTAGCCGGGCTAGACGATTATAGGTCCAGTCAGGATAAGCACTCAAACCATACCTGAGGAAATCAGGACGATGCCGTAACAATTGACGATGCCAACGACGTTTTTCATGGGTGTGCGTACTGGCCCATACCAACTGCCCTACCAAAAAATATAAGCGCCACCGATGGATATCACTTTTAATCGACAGAATGCCGGTCAGTTGTTCCTGCCTAGCAAGCTGTATTCTTGCATCCAGTTCGGAAACAAGTACATTGGACGTGGCGACTTCAGCTCTCATTACCCCTATTGTTTGTAATCGGGCTTACTAAGAAATTATGCTTACAAACAACTTGACTATAATCCGCAGAAACACGGTGAACGCCAATAGTTAAGTGCACTCACACAATAATTACGCTGATGTGCGTATTTTTACCTGACCGTGTAGAAAGGTCATTTAGCAAGCATTTTATGTGATATGGGCTGCATAAATCTAGAGCCTTTGTGCAACATGGAATCATGTTTAGAGTAGTGTATCAAAAGGCAACAATGTATATGTTTTCTAGCAGCAAAACTTTGTCTACGTGATGCAACACTGTGATGTAACGATAAAAGTCACCTACACAGATTAAAATTACCCCATTTTTTCAAGTGACTTTATAAAGTCTTCTCAAATCTCCTATGCATCTCCGCAAACTCTTCATATGTAGGCGGTTGTTCAACGACAGCTTGACCCCTGGCAGTTAGTCCCAAAATTCGTTTTCGGGCCAGTTGCTCTCTTCTTCATCAACTGATTGGAACGCAGTTGATGATGTTGCGGGGGCAGTCTCAGGAGCTGAAGTCGCAACATCAGATTCGAGATTCGCTGGTGTGGCTGATATGTCTGGGGCAGACAAGGTGTCCTTGGTAGACAACAGGTTCCCCCCAGGCGATGCGCCCTTGGTAGACGGGATGGGCGGCGATGTATTCAGGTTTTCTGCTGTTACGTCTGGATTTTCTGCGATCACTTCTAGCTTTTTCCCATCAGCCGGTTGCGCTGATCTGTCTGATGCGCTAGCCCTGTCCGATACCTGATCGGGCTTAGGAATAGACGGTGGTCTGGGGGGCAGCTCAATCATGGCCTTGGGCTCTTTTTGGGGAGGAGTGGCCACGTCCTTGAGCCAGCCTGTGAAGATACCGACAGCCCCTAGGAGATTTAGCTTTTTCCGCTTTTTGGCAATCTCTTGTGGGGCGGATACGGCTTGATCGGGGGCCTCTTTTGCAACGTTTTTCGTAGCATGTTCCTTAATGTTGGACTTTGGCATGGCGGCCGGCACCACCATCTTGGGGGCAAATTCGTCTGGGGCGGGTTTAATCAGGATGGGACTATCGGGGTTGTGGTCTAGGGCTTCATCCAGGGGATCTTCCACCCCATCTTCCACAAATTCATAGTCCTTGGCGATGGGGCGGCTGATGGTGCCATTGAACTGACGGCGTTCAGATTTACCTAGCCGAATCGGGGTTTGCTGGGCTGCTGGGGTGGTTTCTCTGCGCAGCAGCAGGGTTTGATAGCCCAGCCATAGCAGCAGGCCGACTGAAGCTGATTGCCCCAGGAGTACAGCACCCTGCATTTGTCGGGCACAGTACCACAGCACTACGGCATAAAACATGCCCACACCGCTCCAGAAAAAGTCCGAGCGGCGATGTACCTCTGGTAGCACAAAGGCAATCAAATAGAAGGCTAAACTACCCGCACCCACAATTCCGGCCAGCAAATTTGCTAGCATCCGCTTCGACTCCAGCGTGATGAACAGACTTCATTATTATCGATAACCTTCGTAGTTGTAAGATATCTGACTGTACTCCCGTCCTAGAATCCCCCATGAGCAATCAGCCCCAAATTCCGGTCGTGGTCAATGGTGCCATGGGCCGGATGGGTCGTGAAATTGTCAAAGCGATCGCAACCGCCCCGGACATAAAACTAGTCGGTGCCGTGGATCGTAACCTTGACGCCCTCGGTGAAGACATTGGTGAAATCGCCGGCTGTGGCCCCCTGGAAATCCCAGTGACGAACGACCTGGAGGCCACCCTGGTGATGGCCCAGAGCGAGGGCAACGCGGTGATGGTGGATGTCACCCACCCAGCCAAAATCTATGAGCAGGTGCGGGCCGCCATCGCCTATGGCGTCCGTCCCGTCGTGGGCACCACCGGTTTAACCCCTGAGCAAATTATTCAACTGGCAGAATTCGCCGAAAAAGCCAGTGTGGGCTGTCTGATCATTCCAAACTTTGCCATTGGAGTAATTTTGATGCAGCAGGCAGCCCTGAAGGCGGCTGAATATTTTGACCATGTGGAAATCATTGAACTGCACCACAACCGCAAGGCGGATGCCCCCAGCGGTACGGCCATCGCAACGGCACAAATGCTCCAGGAGGTGAAACCGTCCTTCAATCCACCCGAAGTAGAAGAGACCGAAACGTTACAGGGCTCACGAGGTGGTACCACAGCCGAGGGGATCAACATCCATAGCGTGCGCCTGCCGGGGTTGGTGGCTCACCAGGAAGTCATGTTCGGTGCACCGGGTCAGGTGTATACATTGCGCCACGATGCTATGGACCGAGTATGTTTTATGCCCGGTGTGCTATTAAGCATCCGCAAGGTCTTGCCCTTGAAGTCACTGTTGTATGGATTGGACAAGATCCTCTGATTAATTCGCATCCAACTAATTCACATCCAAACCGATGGCCGCTTGGATATTGTCCAGACCATGCTTGTCCAGCTTGGCCAGAAGACCCTTGAGGACGTTTTTTACCATCCATGGACCTTCATAGATCCAGCCGGTGTACACCTGTAAGAGGGATGCCCCAGCCGTAATTTTGTCCCAGGCGTCATCAGCGGTAAAAATGCCCCCCACGCCCACAATGGGTAACTGTCCATGGGTCTTTTTGTAAATGTAGCGAATCACCTCGTTGGAGCGCTGTCGCAATGGCGCACCGCTGATCCCTCCCGCTTCTTCCACCACCAAATTGCCCGTGGCATCTAACCGCTTGGTGGCAAGTTGCTCCTTGGCAATGGTGGTATTGGTGGCAATAATTCCGGCTAAATGATACTGCTGGGTCAGCTCCAAAATATCGTCAATGTCTTCCCAGGTAAGGTCTGGGGCGATTTTTATCAGCAATGGCTTTTGCTGGGTGTTGGCGGTTTGGAGGGTGGCCAAAATGGGCTCTAGTTGGGAACGAGCTTGGAGCGATCGCAACCCCGGCGTATTGGGGGACGACACATTCACCACAAAGTAGCTCCCCATATCCCTTAACCGCTGAAAGCTCTGCAGGTAGTCAGCCGCCGCATCCTCCAAAGGCGTAACCTTGGACTTGCCTAGATTGATCCCCCTGGGAAAGTCTGGAGACAAGGGCCGCTGACGCAGGCGTTCCCCTAGGGCAGACGACCCCTGATTATTGAACCCCATGCGATTTAGAGCCGCCTGGTCCTGGGGCAAACGAAATAAGCGCGGCTTCGGATTACCCGGTTGACCATGGCAAGTGACCGTACCTAACTCAGCAAATCCGAACCCCATCAAGGGCCAACAGTCGGACGCAATACCATCTTTGTCAAAGCCAGCGGCTAATCCTAAGGGATTGCTAAATGTTTGGTGCCATAGGGTTTGCCTGAGGCGAGAGGACCCCATTTGGCAACTATTTTCACACCAGGCTTGGGCAAAGCGGCGGACGGGTTGGCTCCAGTACGGAGCCGTCGTTGGCGGCTGAGCAATCCAGGCCAGAACGTCTATTGTCTGCTGATGTACCGTTTCCGGATCGGCCCCAAAGCGCTGAAACAGCAGTGGAAGCAAACTAAATTTATAAACATCCTGCAGCACGAATACACCACCCACAAATAATCCTGTGGATTATATCGTTCCATTTGAGTTGCTTATGGCCTATTTGGCTTTGGTTTGGTTTTGGGGTGGCCACTTAGCTGGAACGATAGCTGATATAAATATGTAACCCATGACTTCTCGTCGTTAGGATTAAAACCATGGGCACTGATGGTCACTAATCTATATTTGATTCATTTTGTATGACTTTTGACCTGGGGCATCGACAAGCAACGCATTGAACGGGTCAATTATTCCCAACGTTTTGCACAAATTAGGATGATTTAGAAAGCTAGGCTAGCTTACATTAAGTTACATTTAAATCGTTTTGTCACTTTAAATTTCAATCGTCCTTATCCAGAAAATAGTCTGAATTCTCAAAATCCGAGTCTTTATGGTTAGCCTCATCCCCCCAGCGACATGTGAACAGCATTTGGCCAATTTGGGCCAGGTCCTCAAAACCGTATGGGAACAGGATACCGTCGATGGCCAACTCAAAGAGATTGCTGAATACATGCAGCGGCTCTATGCCCATAATCTGACATGGATTGGCCTCTATGATTCAGACGAGCAGAGTTTAAACACTCAAACCGCTGTTTTGACCAACGGCAAAAATTTTTTATGGCAAAAGATCGCCCTTCAGCCTGATGATGCGATTCAGCAGGTGATAGAGCGGGGAATTCCAGCTGCCGTCTATGACCTCCAAGCATCCCATCGAGCCGGAGAATGGAAAAACATTGCTCAGCGTCTGGAAATACACGACGCCCTGATTTTTCCCATCCAACGGCAGCAGGAATGTCTAGGCATCGTGCTTTTAGGGACAACACGCCGAGGTGCAGTTTTAAAATCCGGAGTGCAGAAGAAAACGTTTGCGATCTTGGTCACCACCCTGGCAACCATTTTGCATCGATACCGGCAGGACTATTACCTCCAGCTCGAAAAACGCCCCTCCCAACCATTTTTTCAGTTACTGACCAAGCTAGAGACCATTCAAGAACTAGAACCTAGGCTGCAGGAAATTGTCGATGCGACCCATCGATTTGTCGGGGCTAATCGTACCCGCGCCTATTGGTTTGAACCTCAGCAACGGTTCTTTTGGCATCGTATCGCCAACGGTGGCCACAATCGCCATGCCTATACGACTCAAGCACCTGCCCTATCTCAACTGTCGGCCAATGGCTACCAAGAGTTTTATCAAACTCTCTCCTGTGGGGATGTGATTGTGATTGGTGCGGAGAGCTGCTCCCACACTGAGGCGGTGATCGACCCCCTCAAGACAGCGTTTGAAAAGCCCTCCCTGATGGTGGCCCCGATTTTAATGCAAGGAGATTTGCTGGGTTTTTTAATCGTGGAATCGACCCAACCCCGCGAGTGGAGTGTGCCAGAGAAACGGTATCTGACAGCGGCGGCTCAAGTCGTTAGCTTGGGGATGCCCATGTCAGCGTTGCAGGAACGGGTGGCAGACCTAGAGGCCAACCATCAGCTATCCGTAGGCCTCGCCCAAAGCATCCATGGGGATCGCGACTGGCAATCGGTCATGACCCAATGTGCTGAGCAACTGATTGCCACCCTCGAAATCGATGGACTCCTGGTGCTGATTCCCGATTTGGAATGTGGTGGATTTGAGGTGGGCTACCAATACCACAGCACCCGCAGTAAGCCGGCCCAAGATCCCTGGTGCTCTCTCCACGACATTGATTGGCAGCTGTTGTCTCGCCAAACCACCCCCATCTGTATCGAAAATTTGGATAATGACCTCAAACTGCGGGCATGGCATCCCCTGTTTTTGCAGATGGGGATGCAGGCGGCTATGGCCTATAACCTTTCCCCAGGCAAGGCTCCAGAGGGCGTGCTCGTGGTGACCGACACCGATGGTCGGCGGTGGAACCAAACGGAGCAGGATCTGCTGCAGTCGGTGGGGCGTCAGATTGGTTTAGTGCTCCATCAGTGGTCGTTACAACGCCAGGCCCAGCAGCAGTCCCAGATGCATGACACGATGCAGTGGGGATTGCGCAATCTACAACGCACCTTTGATGTTGCTCAGCTAGAGCAGGCAGCAACCCACCACATCAGTCAACTGCTACGCTTGCCCCTAGTGGCTCTGATCGTTTGGGAAACTAATCAAAAGGAGGCTCGCCTGGCATCTTCTGTAGTTCGAGAAAAGCAGTTTGTTGCGCAGGACACGCCGCCTATTTTGGTGGATGGGGACGCCCTGATTAACTGGGCGATCCAGACCGACGGAGTGATTCAGCTGGAGTATGAAGAGTTACCGGATGTGACGCGTCAGTGGTTGAGGTGTCCGGGGCAAGCTCAGCTACTGGTGGTGGCCCTCAGAACATCCCCAGAACATGCCCTGAATGGCGCTATCGTCCTGGCTGATCATGGAGATCGTCGCTTTTCCGATCAGCAGATGAGTATGTTGGCTGTATTGGTTCATCAACTCGCTTGGTGCCGTCGTCACTTGCTCCTGACGAACCGGTTGAAAAACCACAAAAACCAACTAACGGAGCTGAACTGGTACAAGCATCACCACATGGATGATATCCGGCGACAGATCAAGGATTCGCGGCGTCAGTTGAATAATTTAAAGCAGCTGCCTGACATCAGTAACCAACCCTACTTCCATGCTGTGGAGAGCCGCTTGGCGGGGATGGAAAAGGAATTACTGCGGCTAACTGGTCGAGAACGGTGGGCCATGGCTTCTGATCCCCGCAAAGTGCCCCTAGTTGCTTTACTGAACCGTCTGATGAAACGGGTGCAGACCCAGGTACAAAAAAAACAGCTGTGGACCCAAGTTCACTCTGATAGCAATTTGGCTCTGCAGGGTGAGATGCAGAAGATAGAGTTTATCTTATATGAACTGATTTCAGCCGCCTGCCGACGTTCACCGGCTCGGGGTCGGGTGGATATTTGGAGTCGTCCCCTGGATCAGCAATGGATTGAGCTATCGATTACCGATGACGGTGATGTGGAAGATGGCATCATTAAGGCCCTAAACCAAGGGCATCGCCTTGACCATCTAGCGGAATCACTTTTGGATACTCCCCCTGGCCTAAATTTGGCGATTTGTCGGTCACTCATGGGGCGATTGGGTGGAGAGTTTGTTCTAGAGAAGCTGGACGATAATCGCATCCGTAGCTCCGTGATGTTTCCCATGCATCCCCCGAATAGCTAAGAAAGCGATCCAGATGCTACCAGATGTAGCAGTCCTAAGCCCTGCTCCTGTAAACAAAATGCCTGGCATCAACGTAGGAGATACCAGGCATTCTACTTTTTTAAGATAGATCTTAGACTGTGGAGGTGCTGTGCCTAGTGAACTTTGTAACTTTCTGGCACAACGGCTAGTGAACCATGGGGCTGATGGGCAGCCATTTCAATCTTCGCAGTCTGGAGAAACGGTGTCTTAATCACAGAGTCGTTGGCTAAAGTGAATAGGGGATTAGACAGCACCCCGGCTAGGGAAGTGGCGACAACAGCTAGAACTAGACTCAACTGCATCGGGCGCATTCCTGGCAAATCCCACTGGGGGAGAGGATAATTCTTGACCGAATCGGACATTTCCTGGGGTTCTTTGACGACCATCATCTTCACCACACGAATGTAGTAGTAGATGGAGATAACGCTGGTAACCAGACCAATCAAAACTAGGTTGTATGCTCCAGCCTGCCAGCCTGCCCAAAAGATATAAAGCTTACCAAAGAAGCCCGCCAGGGGGGGGATCCCGCCGAGGGAAAGGAGGCAGAGGCAAAGACACAGGGTAATCAGAGGATCCTTTTGGTACAACCCTGCATATTCACTAATCTGGTCGGTGCCAGTGCGTAGGGAGAAGAGGATGACACAGGTAAATGCCCCCAAGTTCATGAACAGATAAACCATCAGGTAAAAGAGCATGCTGGCGTAGCCAGCATCAGTGCCAATTACCAGACCGATCATCATAAAGCCTGCCTGACCAATGGAAGAGTAGGCCAGCATCCGTTTCATGCTGGTTTGGGCCAGGGCTACCACATTGCCCAAAACCATACTCAAGATGGCTAGGGCTGTGAAGACAAAACGCCACTCATCTGCTACCAGGGGAAATGTGGTAACCAATAGGCGAATGGCTAGGGCAAAACCTGCGGCCTTGGAACCCACGGATAAAAAGGCTACAACCGGTGTAGGCGAGCCCTCATAGACATCGGGAGTCCACTGGTGGAAAGGAACAGCGGCGACCTTAAAGGCAATACCCGCAATCACAAAGACTAGGGCCACCACCAAGCCAATAGAGCTTTCGCCATTGCCAGTGGAAAGATTGCTAGCCAGTGCTTGGGATATAGCGCTTAACCTGATCTCGCCCCCGGAGAGGCCGTATAACAACGATATCCCGTACAGAAAAATTGCAGAACTCGCCGCACCAATCAGCAAATACTTTAGGGCAGCCTCGTTAGAGCGAGGGTCCCGCTTCATATAACCGGTGAGCAAGTAGGAAGAGATACTTAGGGTTTCAAGGGATACAAAAATTGTCACCAGCTCATCGGCACCGGCCAAAAACATACCCCCCAAGGTGGCCGTTAGCAAAATCGCCAAAAATTCAGCCAGGGCAGTGCCCGACTGCTCCACGTAGCGAATGGACATGGGCACTGTTACCGCCGCTGACAAAACGATGATGCCTCGAAACACCAGGCTCAGGGCATCACTATTAAATTCACCAAAAAATGCGATGGGATTGTCCGTATTCCACTGGAGTGTCAGGGCGGCAACGGAGGCCAAACAACCACTAATGGCGGCATAGGGAACCCAGCGGGAGGATGCCCGACCGGCAATCAAATCGCCTACCAAAATAATCAGAATCGTCACGATAACAATTAATTCGGGTAGGATGTTGCCCGTATTTAACTGAGCAGCGAGGCTTGCAAAGTCCATTGGCGAGGTGGTGCAGTATTTCCATTTGGCATCTTACCTTAGTATTCTTACTCATCTTGAGCTTCCCCAGGGAAAATTCCTGAATCAGATTAAATTTTCTGGTTTGAAATTCAGGGACATCGTCCCGGGCGCGGCCATTTTTCCAGATTCCTGGGCTCAAGGAGTCATTAGGGCAAACTCATCAAATTCTTTTTGAAAATTGTTTAAATCCCCACTATCAGGCGTCTCAAGCCAATTTTCCCCCTCTGGGATCAGGCGAAAATCAAGGACTTTACCAATTAAGAGGTGGACGAAATCCGCCATTTCGATCTATCGATATATAAGGACGACCGTTACACGAAGCTTGACAACGATCCAGGGAAGGCTGCCCGCCCTTAGAGGCTGAGCATATTCTTGAATAGTTGCTGAGCTAGATGTCATGGTTATGTATAGTTAGCCAATGAAAACCGTCCCCATTGTGACCCTTTGGGGCATTCTTTCTAGGAATCAAACACCTGCTTAAACGACGCAGTCGTTTCGCTAGTTTGGGTTTGGGAGCTAGTCAGGTTCGTCATCTAGACATGGCTGGCTCCCCATTTACGTCATCGACCCTTATCTTTCAGTTCAGCTCTATGTCCACCCTTGTCATTGTTGAGTCACCTACAAAGGCAAAAACAATTCGGAATTATTTGCCCAAAGGCTACCGTGTGGAAGCTTCCATGGGTCATGTTCGGGATTTGCCTAAGTCGGCTAGTGAAATTCCAGCCAATGTTAAGGGCGAAAAATGGGCACAGCTGGGGGTGAACGTCGACTCAGATTTTGAGCCCCTATACTTGGTGCCCAAGGATAAGAAAAAGGTAGTCAAGGCCCTCAAGGATGCCTTGAAAGATGCGGACGAGCTAGTCCTAGCCACGGATGAAGATCGAGAAGGGGAAAGCATTAGCTGGCATTTGCTGCAGTTGCTGAAGCCCAAGGTGCCCATCAAGCGCATGGTGTTTCACGAAATCACCGAAGATGCGATTAAAGCCGCTCTCAGCAGCTGTCGTGACATTGACAACCAGCTGGTGCGAGCCCAAGAAACCCGACGGATTTTAGACCGTTTGGTGGGATACACCCTATCCCCTCTACTCTGGAAAAAAATTGCCTGGGGTCTGTCAGCTGGTCGAGTCCAATCGGTGGCGGTTAAGCTCCTGGTGGAGCGGGAGCGCGACCGTCGGGCTTTTAAGCAAGGCTCCTACTGGGATCTTAAGGCCACCCTCAGCCAGGCTGGTGGTCCCTTTGAAGCCAAGTTAACCAACCTGGGGGGTATCCGGGTGGCCACCGGTAGCGACTTCGATGAAAATACGGGGCAAATTGCCGCTGGACGAAATGTGGTTCTGCTGGATGAAACCCAGGCCCAGTCATTAAAGCAACGGTTAGAAACCAGTGTTTGGACCGTTTCTAACCTAGACGAGCGGCCCTCCAGCCCTAAGCCAGCTCCGCCCTTTACCACCTCCACCCTGCAGCAGGAATCAAACCGGAAGCTACGTCTATCCGCCCGAGATACAATGCGCACGGCCCAGTCTCTCTACGAGAAAGGGTTTATCACCTACATGCGTACGGACTCAGTTAACCTATCCCAACAGGCCATTACGGCGGCTCGATCCTGTGTCGAGCAGAAATATGGCAAGGAGTACCTGAGTCCCAAGCCCCGTCAATATGACACCAAGAGCAAGGGAGCCCAGGAAGCCCACGAGGCCATTCGTCCTGCGGGCAGCACCTTCCGTACCCCCCAGGAAACTGGGCTTAAGGACCGTGAGCTCAGTCTCTATGACCTGATTTGGAAGCGGACGGTGGCTTGTCAAATGGCTAATGCTCGCCAAACCCACATCACCGTCAGCATTGAAGTGGATGATGCCACGTTCAAAGCCACCGGCAAACGGATCGATTTTCCAGGCTTTTTCCGGGCCTATGTGGAGGGCTCTGATGATCCGAATGCGGCCTTGGAAGATCGCGAGGTCATCCTGCCTGCCCTAAAGGTGGGGGACAATCCCAGCTGTACTGAGCTGGAGCCGATTGGTCATGAAACCAAGCCGCCTGCCCGCTACACCGAGGCCACCCTGGTCAAAACATTGGAGAAAGAGGGGATTGGCCGCCCCAGTACCTATGCATCGGTCATTGGCACCATCATCGACCGGGGCTATGTGCATCCGCTCAATAACAGCTTAATGCCTACATTTACTGCCTTTGCGGTGACCGAGCTGTTAGAACAGCATTTTCCAGATTTGGTGGATGTCCAGTTTACCGCCCGCATGGAGCGCACCCTGGATGAAATCTCCATGGGGGAAGCGGAGTGGCTACCCTACTTGAAGAAGTTTTACTCCGGTGACGAGGGATTGGCCGGTCAGGTGGAAGCTCGGGAAAGTCAGATTGACCCAGCTGAGGCCCGTACGGTGGACCTATCCGATCTCAGCGCTAAGGTGAGAATTGGGAAGTACGGTCCCTATGTCGAAACCATTCGCACTGGGGAAACCGGAGAAGAGGAATCGGTGCGCGCCTCTATTCCCCTGGATGTTTGTCCAGCGGACCTCAACGATCTCCAAGTCCAGGTGCTGCTGAAGCAGAAAACAGAAGGTCCTGAGAAACTGGGTCTGCATCCCGAGACCGGTGAGCCGATCTATGCCCTGATTGGTCCCTATGGTCCCTATGTGCGCCTGGGGGACAAAACTGAGGAAAATCCTAAACCCAAGCAAGTATCCTTGCCGAAGGGGGTCACTCGCGAGTCTGTGGACTTGGAAATGGCGGTGGGGCTATTGTCCCTACCTCGTTTGCTGGGTATACATCCCGAAACTGAAGCCAAGGTTAAAGCTAGCTTGGGCCGCTTTGGTCCCTATGTGGTCCATGACCAGGGTAAGGATGGTAAAGATTACCGGTCCTTGAAGAGTGAGGATGATGTACTGCAAATTACCCTGGAACGGGCACTGGAGCTATTGGCCCAGCCTAAACGCGGCCGGGGGCGCAAAACGGCTAAGCCATTGCGGGAATTGGGCAATTATCCTGGAACTGAGGAGCCGATCAATATTTACGATGGCCCCTATGGTCCGTATATCAAGTATGAGAAGGTCAATGCCTCTTTGCCAGAGGGTAAGCAGTTTAAGGACATTACCCTGGAAGAAGCGTTAGAAATTATTACGGCCAAAGCAGCCACGACGAAAAAAACAACTCGTAAAAAGACTGCGACTAAGGAATCGACCCCGAAAAAGACCACAGCCAAAAAAGCCACGACGAAAAAGGCCACAACGAAAAAGGCTACGGCCAAAAAGACCACGACGAAAAAGGCCAGTACTACCTAAAAGAGTGGCACCGTAGCTGCGGCTAAAGGAATGCTGAGTAGGGCATTTTTGTAACGTCTTTACTTGGTTGAGGCACATGGACTAAACCGATGGTAGATTAGCAAGCGTTGTTTGTTTTTTACCGTCTTTATTCCTATGGTTCTCAAACAACGTCCTCCCCTGTTGGTTACAGTTAGCACTGCCGCTTTGCTGGTGCTGGGTGGTGCTGCCGCTTACTTGGGTATTGGTTCACGCCTTTCGTCAGGGCCGAAGCCGCCGATGGGTATGGAGCTAGTGCCGAGTGATGCCCTAATGGCCCTCACCCTGACGACGGATGAAAGTCAATGGACCCGTTTGCGACAGATGGGTACGCCTGAATCACAGCGGGGTTTGGATCGATGGTTAGTCACCTGGCGCGATCGCATCATCAGCGCCAATGGCTATCGGTTTAGAACCGACATTCAACCCTGGTTGGGGGAGCAGGTCACCCTGGCTTTCTTACCTAAATCGGCCACCAGCAAAGGCGCAACGGAGATGGTGCTGGTGGTGCCCATTGCGGACTCATCTAAGGCCCAAGAAATCCTTTCAGAACCCCAGGAGGGCATCACGTGGGTCGGTCGAGACTATAAAGGCGTCTCCATCCAATCCATCACAACGGCTGCGGGGGAAACCTATGAGAGCACTGTCTTAGGCAGTAAATGGCTGGTGCTGGCCTCAGGGACAAAGGGGATTGAAGCGGTGATCGATAGCTCTGAGGGGGGGGTGTCAATGCTCAATAACGATGACTATCAACAAGCCTTCAAGCATCTAAATATATCCTCGGCTATGGCCCAGGTGTATATCAATGTCCCCGTGGCCGCTAGTGTATTTACTGGGAGTGATACCCTACCGGAGATTAATGGTTTAGTGGCCGCCGCTAATCTTTTACCCAATGGGTTAGATATTGAAGCTTCTACCTGGTTAGGCCCTGAGGATCAGCCGGTGTATAGGGACATGGTCAATGCTCCAGCGATGGCCCCGTCACGGTTGCCCGCTGACACTGTGATCATGGTTTCCACCAGCAGTATCGGCCCCCTGTGGCAAGCCCTCAAGGATGCAGAGCGGATCAATGGGCTGCTGCCCGTTTCTTCAGAGTCCTTAGCCAAGGGGTTAAAGACCCAAACCGGATTGGATATTGACAATGATATTTTGCCGTGGCTTGGGGGAGAAGCTGCGTTTGGGTTATTACCCCCCGCCGATGACGATAGGCCTGAGTCCACCATCCCCATGGGGCAACTGGCCTTAGTGGCGGATGTGGCCGACCGCCAAGCGGCTGATGTCACTTGGGAGCAGCTAAATGAGGTGCTGGTTAGTCGCTTTCGGTTTGATGTGGAGCCATTGCAGATCAACTCCCAGCCCGTTAGTAAACTGGTATCTTTCCCCGGTGGTATTGCCATGGGCCATGGTTGGCTCGATCAGGATGTGACTTTTTTTGCCATGGGCCCAGACATCCTCGATCAGATCGCACCACGCCCAGACACATCCCTCAGGACCAATCGAGCCTTTAAAACCCTTTTAGACACATCGCCCCAGGACAACAGCGGCTACTTTTTTGTCGATGTTGAACGCTTAACTGAGCTTCAGGGCACCTTACCGTTTCCCATCCTGCCCGACGGTCTGTTCTTCTCGGCGCTTAGAAGCCTTGGGGTCACCACCCGGGTGCAAGATGAGCGTAGCCTCAGCTACGACATATTTGTAGAGCTACCCAAGGGGCAACGGGTGAAGCCGCTGCCAGAGAGCAAGATAGCCTCCCCAGAGAAAGACCCAGACGCTGATGCTGGCTCAGAGGCTGACCCAGAGAGCTCCCTAGAGAACTAAACAGGCAACCAAACAGACGATCAAAGCAATGCCTCAGACAATTACTAAGAATTATCCTCTTCTCACCAAAATCACCGGGCCGCAATGCTAGCGTAGGCAGGAGCAAAGGTTTTTCCCCCGCCCCTATGGTTCAAGACTCTTTCCATGACCCATCGAGTCATTCCCCTGAAGGCTCTCTAAGCCAGCCAAAAAACCGATCAGAGCTGGCAAATTTTATTGCAGCGGCCCGTGATAAAGGGGCCTCCGATGCCTTTATTAGTGACCTGCTGCGCAGTTTTGGCTGGCCCCAAAGAGAGATTGAGCGGGCCTATTTTGTCGTCTATGAAGAGTTAGTGGGGTGGCCTATACCCTCTCCCCACGGAGGCCAAGGGGAATCAGCCCGAGATGCCTTTGCTTATTTGCTTTCGTTTTTTACCCTGGGGATATGGACCCAGGCCCTGGGGGAAATTGGGTTTGTTTTGATCAACCATGTCATGCCTGATCCCCTCAATCGCAACGTTGGTGACTCGTCGTTCCAGGTGGCATTTTGCCTAGCGCGGCTGTTGGTGGCCTATCCGGTGTACTTACTGATGATGCGTAACATCCTGAAGGACATCTCCATTTACCGGGAAAAAACCTACTCTGGCGTGCGTAAATGGCTGACCTATATAGCGCTGCTGGTGGTGGCCCTAGTGGGCATCGGCACCCTGATGGCCTTCCTCACATCGTTTTTACGAGGTGAGTTAACCCTCCGGTTTTTGCTGAAGGTGCTGGTGATTTTAACCCTGGATGGTGGTGTACTGGCCTACTATTCCCAATGGATCCAACGACGTCCTGCCCAAGCCTAAATCTCTGCTCCCTGTGACTGCCCTATGCCCCATGTAGCCTTTGACCGTACATTTGCTGCCCTAGCCACCCTGGCTGTCGTCGCTGGGGCTGGGGCAGGCTTTTGGGTGTTGGGAACCCCTGGCCAACAGCGGCTGATCATGAGCGATCGGCAGCGACTAGAGGATTTAAATGCGATCGCAAATACCCTCTACTGGCGCAAGCAGGAACAAACTGACTATGCCCTACCCGATGGCCTAGATCCGGCTGACCAAAGAGAGGATCCTATCACCCAAGAACTCTATCGCTACAGCAAAATTGACGAAAACTACTATAAACTGTGTGCCAACTTTGCCACCGATAGCCAGACCCACAAACTTGCCAATACCCATAGTAAAGACTGGCAACATCCCCAGGGGTTGCACTGTTTTGAACTAGAGCTGGGCCAACCACCCCCATCCCTATATTAAAAGCCCCAGATTCACCCAGGAGCTATGGGCTATTGGTCGCTCTCAAGTCGGGTCAGCCAACGGCCACCGCTGATGGCATAGCCTATCGTCACCAAACCCATCCAGAATGATGGCTCTGGCACCGATTGAGCTGGAGTATCGAGCTGCTCATCCCCAGGGAGCAAGCGATAGGTGACAATACCCCGATAAAGATTGGCCCCCACCACATAACCAAAATCACCGTTGTCAATGGCAAAACCGTCAACGGCAACATTTTGTATGAAGGGAATTTCCGTTGCGTTATTCCCAAAACTGGACACGATATAGGTGTTGCCAAGAAACTCTCCCCCCTGGAAATTAGCCCTGGGGGAATCAGCCTCAGGATTTTGCACATCGTCAGCCTCGGTAAACTTAGCATCGCCAAACTCAAAGGTGATCGATGTGGATTTAACCGATTCATTATTGTCTTTGAGTAAATCAGTCACATCAACCGATGTCATACCTGTGTAGCGTTCACCTGTCAGAGGCCCTGACAGCACATCTACGGTGAAATCATAGGAAACAGTTTTAGCGAGAGATATTTGCGGATCAGATAGGGTGAGGGTAGCCGTAGTAATGGCCATTAAAAAAAGACGATTTTTCATGGAAAGATGACAACCTCAGGTCGGTAGAATGGGGTCAGGAAACATCACAATGCCCTATGAACCCAGGCTAAAGGACCGCCCCAAGTAAATACGCCCGTGACAATAGGGAGATTTCAATAAATATTGCTTGAATTGACTCTAGGGGCTTCTGGAGAATTGCGGACCTGCGAGGGTAAAGAGGGCCCTGCTAAGGCAGGGACAGCATTTTTAGGGGCTGTCATGGCTCCATATTTTCCATTTAGGTGATCAAAATTAGGCCACATGGCGTACGTCTTGTGGATGTATGAAAATAGAAGCAGCCCACCCGTGAATCCCAGGTAGTCTAAAGCACTATGCAGCTACAGCTTAAAGTTTGGCGACAAAATGGCCCTGGGACCCAGGGACAGCTCAAGGACTATCACCTGTCGGGGATATCTCCCGATATGTCTTTCCTAGAAGCCTTAGATTTTTTAAATGAGCAGCTCACAGCATCGGGCCAAGCCCCAGTGGAATTTGACCACGACTGTAGGGAGGGTATCTGTGGTTCCTGTAATCTGATGATTAATGGTCAGGCCCATGGGCCACAGCAGCGCACCGCCACCTGTCAGCTGTACATGCGGCATTTTCAAGACGGTGACACCGTGGTGGTGGAGCCTTGGCGAGCCCAGGCATTCCCTATTGTGAAGGATTTGGTGGTGGACCGCAGTGCCTTTGATCGGATTTTGGCGGCGGGCGGATTTGTCTCAGTGAAAACCGGTTCAGCTCCAGAGGCTAACAGCATCCCCATTGCCCCCAGGGATGCCCAAACGGCCTTTGACTATGCCACCTGCATCGGCTGTGGGGCCTGTGTTGCCGCCTGTCCCAATGCGTCGGCATCCCTGTTTACGGCGGCTAAGGTGGCCCACCTAGCCCTGCTCCCCCAGGGGCATCCCGAACGTCAACAGCGGGTCCTGAAGATGACGGCCCAAATGTCCGTCGAGGGTTTTGGGGATTGTTCTAACCATGGAGAATGTCAGGCGGTCTGCCCCAAAGGGATTTCGATTGATGCGATCGCAACCATGCGCCGCGAATATATCAAGGCCATTTTATAACGGCCATCTTGTTGTAGAGGTTTGCCTGCCAACCCCTACAACAAACTAGAAAAATACCTACGCCTGTTGCAGTTCATCCAGTCGGGCCAACACCTCCTGACTATGGATCGCCGGACGCACCCCCAGAAAACGCTCCTGCATCGTACCGTCCGGACCAATCAGGTAGGTGTGGCGCATGGACATGGGCCGCATCCAAGACCCATAGGCCCGGCTCACAGCCCCATCCACATCCGCCAACAGCGGAAACGTCAATCCCTCAGAATCACAAAATTCAGCGTGGCTATCCACATCATCCGCACTCACCCCGATCACCTGGGCATTGCGCTCCATAAACTCCGGCAAGTCCCGCTGAAAACGTTGAGCCTCTAGGGTGCAGCCGGGGGTAAAATCCTTGGGATAAAAATACAGCACCACCCACTGGCCTAAATAGTCAGCCAGGGAAACATCACCGTCGCCCACGTGGGTCGGCAAGGTGAACCCAGGAGCCGCCTGTCCCAGGGGCACTTGCTCCCCACCGAGGGCATAGGCGGGCGCTGATGGCCCTAGCAGCAAGCCACAGACCAACAGAATGGGCAAAATCAGACGAGCCACAAAACGGCGGGCCAACAAAATCTTCATAGCGAAGCACGATCAAAGCAATTACTTTACCTAAGTTAACATTTTCCCCTCCCTCGAGCAGGCCGGGCGGACGGGTGGAGACAGACACCCCAGGGTCATGGAAAAGGATGGCCGTTAAACCCATCAGAAAGATGGAAAATGCCCATAAAAAAATGGATTGAAGCCATGCTTCAATCCATTTTTTTAACTGGTGGCGGGGGCCGGATTTGAACCAACGACCTTCGGGTTATGAGCCCGACGAGCTACCAGACTGCTCTACCCCGCGTTAGCGCTTTACTACTATAACCACGTCGAGTGTAAAGCGCAATACTTTTTTTCAGGGCGACTGGAACAGCCCAGGAATTAGTCCAAGGAAATATCCCCCACCATGTCCAATCGCTTGTAACTGCTGAGGTTGAGATAGGTTTCAGCCAGGGTATCAGCGATATCTGGAGAAATCCACCCCAACTGGCGCAGGGCATGGAGCGCCGCCGCATATTTTGCTCGCTTAGATCCATCCACGACTTTGAGGGCCAAACCCAAACCTTCCCCCACCCGGCTGAGGCATTGAATCCCCTCAGCGCCTGACTTACTAAGAATTTCTCCGCCCGTCAGGTGCATCAGCTCAGTATCAAATCCCTGGGGACCCGCCACCATCTCTGGATGGTGGGTCATGGCTCGCACCACCCGCTCCATGGCAAGATTTTCCCCCGACGCTAGCTTGGCATAGAGCGTTGCCATCTGACGCAGCTGCATAAAGTAAGTCGGGGCACCACAGTCATCGTGGGCACAGATAAACTCATCGGACGGCATCTCCAACAGCCCCGAAAAGCAGCTCAGAATTTGCTTTTGCAGGGGATGGCTGCGCTCTAGATAGCTGCTGAGTTCCCATCTCTGCTGTTTACAAACCGCTAACATGCCCGCATGCTTACCCGAACAGTTGTGCTCCAACGGGCTTTGCTTGCCAGGCGGTGTCGGACATTTTAAACAGCCCGGTTCCAAATCAGCCCGCCACAGAATACCAAACACCTGACGGGCTTGGCTGGTAAGGCCTTGGTGAGACCCGCAGATAACGGCCAGATCTTTGTCGGTCAACTTAAAGGTATCCAAGGCCCCGGTGGACGTCATTGCCATGGCTTGAAATGGCTTTAGGGCAGAACGGATAAAGCTGGCATGATCGGCGTCACCCGCCGCTGATAGTAAGCGTCCACGACTATCGGCCACCGCTGCGTGGACCTGGTGGACAGACTCAACAATCCCTTCCCTCAATAGCTGAACGGCTAGTGGAGCAGTGGAGATACGGCTTGGCCTAGGCATAGATTTTGATTGAAACAGCTAAAGGGTTTACCGATGGACAATACCGGTGCATTAGATAGAACCTGCCCATATTAGTACTCGATCCAGATTAAAATTTCAGGAGAATTTGGCGGTGGCAAAAGCCCACAGGCTTAGAAGATCAACTCCCCCAGCCGAGCAAAGCCCATAGTCTGCGAAAAACTACCAGCACCGTTGCAGAGGCTGATGCTCAAGCTAATGATAAGCCCAGAATGCCGACGGCAAGGCAGCCAGCCATGATGCCAAAGGTTTTGATTAGTCGATTTAAAATCGGTTTGACCTGGTAGTCCACAATTAAGCGATCGCGATTAAAGACGTCGTCGGGCTTGGTCCATATTTGGCCATCGTACCAACCCGATTCTTCGTAGGGCAGGTCCTTAATTTTCAGCCGATTGCCTACGTGGGACCAGCCTACATAAAGCTGCAGCAGCGTTAGGGCCGGAATCACCAGGGCTCCCAAGGCCGCACTGACCAAAAACTTCATCAAAAAATGCTGAGGCGCATAGCTAACCGCCGCGATGGGGCCTGAGACTAACCAGCTCAAGCCCCAAACCACTAGAACAGGGACCATATATCCTCGCAGGTCACGGGCACCCCAGCTGTAAAACCAGGACTCTCGCATATCCTCATATTGTCGTATGGGTAACTGCTCAGCAGGAACAGGACAGCGCGACGTAGAGCGTTTCATGGTCAATCGTTAACGGGAGAATTTCTCCATCATAGGACACAATCCCTATGGGCTATGGGGTTAGGCCCGTCGGGGCAACCGGGATAAACTCAATACGTTGGACATGGCCCCAAAACGCTTCCAGGTCGTAATATTCCCGTTCCCGAGGTTGAAAAATGTGGACGATCACCTCACCGTAGTCATAGATCACCCATTTACCTTCGGCAGAGCCCTCGGTGCGGAGGGGAGAACGGCCGTAGTCGGCTGCGATGGTGGCTTCAATGGAACGGGCAATGGCGCGAACTTGAACATTGGTAAAGCCGGTGGCAATCACAAAATAGTCAGCCAGATAGGACGCGTCCCCCACCTGAAGAATGGAAATGTCCTCAGCTTTGCGATCATCGGCCGCATTGGCAATTGCCAGGGCCAGGGCTAATGCGTTTTTGTCGGTTTGGAGTGCGATCGCATCATCCGATGTGTCTATCGCTGTAGTCCCTGATGTATCCAACTTAAGTGCCTCAGTCAATGATATTCAGCTCCCTCAGAAAATTCAGTTACATCTACACGGTAATGCAAATTATTTGAAGCAGAACATATTGAATCATTCTGCTGCCATAGTGTAACGAGGTGTAATGCATCATCCAGGTCAGCAATTATAAATTCAAATCGTATCAGTTGATACAGAAGCTTTCAACTTCTTGAAGGTGAGCATATGAGGGTATCATCAGCTTAGGAGGAATTAGGCCGCCGCCGTGAGCGTCGAGGCGGTAACG
>NZ_JAYGIG010000047.1:0-24974 GCF_034932105.1 Leptothoe sp. PORK10 BA2
TTTAGCCAAACGTAGACCCACTCTACTTCTTCCTAAATTACTCGCTGCCAGAATCAGGCCTCCGGAACCCCAGCAACAGATGGCTTCTGCCGCCTAATCACTCAACAGAAACTTCGCACTGTCCAGCACTGAAGGTTCGGGGACGTTGTTAATTTATTACCGAAAGAACCGGTGTCTATCACCCAACCACTGGCAAAAGCTGTTGAACGAAGCCATGGAAGCTTACACACAGTTTAGCCAACAATATCATTAAGTAGGGGACTCAAAGCCGCAGAATTTGGGGGTTAGAGCTTGTACAAAGATGCCCAACACCTGACCTGACCTCTGATAAATAATCAGGCCAACCCACTTAGCGTGATCTGTCGTCATGAGATTATGGGTCTAAACTCCAGTTACAAATATCGAGCAACAAATATCGGCAAACAAACAGGTGGCAAGCGATCAACAATGGAATTGGTGGAACTCAAGGAAGGGTAGAAATGATTGCGATCGCAACAGGATTATCCCCCCATACCCTACGCCATCCAGCAGTGACCACCGTGCATCTGCTCAATCAGTCCCCAGGAGCCGAACGGGTGGGGGGCGTCACCCTATACCTTGAACCGATCGATCAGCCCCTAGTGGAGCTAGTCTCTACGGCCAATGTGGACCCCAGTTACGAAAACGCTGTGGCCCAGGGTGTGCAACAGACATGGGAACAACTCAACGTCAACATCACAGGTTTACGGCTGTGGTGGTGTGACTGGCTATGGCATCCCATTGACTCACGCCCCAGCGCCTTCACCCAAGCCGCGGCGAAGGCGCTGGCGGAACTCTGGCCGTGGTTAGAACTCACCCCATTTGTAGCACCCATCGCGCCCACGGGTCCCCCTGCAACACCTCCATTCCCCAGCAAACGTTTTGAACGGCATCCCATTACCCACTGCAACAACCATTTGCAAGCCCCCATAGAAGGTCGCTGGACCATCAAAACACCCCTGATCTCCCACGTTACACGGGTGGTAGGAAGCCATTGGCTAGCGGTGGACCATCCCCCTAAAAATCGTTTAGTCGGCAGCCAATCCATCACCCAAACAACAATTTCCTTTAAGGCGATTGCCAGTACCCAAAAAGTTTGCCCGGTGGACAAGCTGCCTGAATTCCGGAAGGACAATGGAGAGATTTTTCATACCTTTAGCGATTCCATTCGCCACCATCTCCCCAACGCTAGGGGGTTTGACATCATGGTCCAGGAACTGATGTACCAAACGGGTGATCATCCTGGCCCAGCTCGCTCAACCCAATGTCTGCAGATGTTAACCCAAGCTCTACAGCAAGCCATCAACGTCGGCGGTAAATCTTATCATTAGTTCGTTTGTATCAAATCCATCCCTTCGCTATGATAGGGACGTACCCTGATGCCTCGTTCGGATGGATAGCGCCACCACGAATCCAGACACGATTCCAGAAATACTGCCAGGGGTTGAACTGAGTGGGGAGCAGTGGGAGGCACTGCAGGCAATTGAGGAGTTTTTACAGAGTCCGAGCAAGCTCTATTTGCTGACGGGCTATGCGGGGACAGGCAAAACCACATTGCTCCAGGCCCTGGTTACCCATTTGCGCGACCAAGGCTGTGACTGGCCCATTGCCCTCACCGCCTTTAGTAATAAGGCCACAAAGGTGCTGAAAACCATGGCTACCCAGTGGGATCTGAAACAGGTGGAATCGGTCACCTGCTGTCGGCTGCTGGGGCTGAAGCCGGTGATCGATGCGGCCAGCGGCGAGCAGATTTTTAAGTCGGTGAGCGATCAGCATAATCAGGTGCCGGACTATCGCTTGGTAATCGTGGATGAATGCTCGATGATTAACCAGGAGATGTGGAAGCTGCTGGTAGAGGCCATTTCCCGGTTGGATATCCCCACCCAGATGCTGTTTGTAGGGGATCCGGCCCAGCTACCGCCGGTGAATGAAACCGAGTCCTGCTGCTTTCATCAGATTATGCATCAGTCGTCCCTGTCCCAGGTGATCCGCTATGGCGGGGCAATTGGGCTGGTGGCGGATGATATTCGGCGCAATATTGAGCGACAGCTGCTGCCCAGGTATGAGAGTGATATCAATGCAGACCGCACCGAAGGTTTTTTCGTTCTGCCCCAAACCCCATGGCGCGATGTGCTCATTCGCGCTTTTACCTGTGAAAAATATAAGGCTGATCCCAACTATGTTAGGGTGCTGGCCTACACCAATAACCGGGTCAAAACCCTGAATCGGATGATTCGTCGGGCCATCTATGGCGATGACCTGGAACAGTTTGTTCCTGGGGAGAGATTGATTGCCAACAATCCTTGCCTGGAGGAAGGGGCGATTATTCTCCAAACCTCTGAGGAATGTGAGGTGCTAGAAGTCAAACCGGGCAAGGTTGAGGGCATGCCCGTATGGCAACTGGTAGTCTATACAGAAGAGGGTAAGTTTCAAGATCTCACTGTTTTGCAGGAGGTCAGTGTTCCTGATTATGAAAGGCGTTCGCGGGACTATGCCACCAACAAACAATGGGAGATTTTCTGGGAGTTTCGGCAACAGTTTCATGATTTGAACTATGCCTATAGCCTGACGGTGCATAAAAGCCAGGGTTCTACTTTTCAGGATGTGTTTGTGGATCTGCCGGACCTGATGCGCAATTCTAAGGTGATTGAGCGCAATCAGCTTTGCTATGTGGCGTTTACCCGGGCGGCTAAACGGGTGTTTATCTATCAGTAAGTCCGACTAAATACCCCGTGAAATTCATAAAATTCATGGGGTATGGCCTAAAGGGTGGGTAACCAATGTTCTAGGAAATCTGCGATCGCACCCGCTTCATAGCTAGGCAACTCGTCATCTCCCGGCAAGATTTTTACGCCGGCCCCAGGGGCTACCAGGGTAAACGAGTGAGTCAACTGTCGGCTCGCATCTCCGGCCCCTTCCCCTTGCAGGGCCACCATGGCCATAGGCAATGTAGCCAATTGGGTACCCACAATTTCCGGTTCTAAGTCCTTGCGCCGCCGCTGAAATAGCATATGACAAGCGGCCGGATAACGCTTCAGCAACTGCCGCTGGTGGTAATTTTGCCACCAGGCCGATGTTCGTCCAGGCTTAGGCTGGCGCGCAAACGGTTTTAACAAAGACAACCACAGTCCCGCCAGGGGGCTGCTCAGCCATCGTTCCTGGCGCCAGCGCTTAGGCTCATAGGTCAGCCCCTCCGGCTCCAACACACAGATGGCCTTGACCCGGTCTGGATAGCGGAGGGCATAGCGCGTGGCTACCCAAGCCCCCAGGGAATGGCCCACGAAAACAACGGAGTTCAGTCGCAGGGAATCCAATAACTCCGCCAGAGTATTCACCTGCATGCTAACGGAGTAAGCCGCTTTATTCTGCAGCCGCTGGGACTCCCCAAAGCCAATTAGGTCAGGGGCTAAACAGTGGTACTGCCGCCCCACCTGCATCAGCACCTTACTCCACTGATCCCCGTCATGCCATGACCCATGGAGAAAAACCACGGTTTGTCCCTGGCCCACTTCGCGCCAAAACAGCTGTCCGTGCTTGAGCTTGCGTCGCAGATTGCGCACAGGCAGCCTGATGTTAGGCCAAAACAGTGGCTCCATTAAAATAGTCCTGTAGCTGCTGATCATGATCGTGGGCTAGGTTACCACGGGGAATGGTATCCACAGCAAAAGCCTCAATTCTCATGACCTCAGCTTTATCGCGAATACAGAAATTGCCATCCACATAGGCTTCGAGGGCCACACAGGTGGAATGAAACCGGGGGTCGCGCTCCGGGTGGGAATACACCCCGACCAGACGACCCAGAGTGAGTAAATTCAGCCCGGTTTCTTCCAGTAGTTCGCGCTGGGCGGAGGTGGCAATGTCCTCCCCCCAGTCAACTAGGCCACCGGGCAAGCCCCAACGACCGCTATCGCGACGCTGGATCAACACAATCCGGCCATCGGGCAGAATCGGGATCACGCTGGTCCCCAACAAAGGTCGTCGTAAAAGTAACCCCAAAAGGGTCCGTACCGGTCGCCAAAATTGCGGCATGGCATTACAGCTCGTCTAGTTCAGCAAGAAGTTCAACCGGATGCTTTTCAGCCTTCACCTTGAGGTAAATCTTCTCCAGATTGCCATCTGGACCGATCACAAAGGTGCTACGGCTGATCCCCATGTATTCTTTACCCATAAACTTTTTGAGACCGTAGCTGCCATAGGCAGTTGCCACTTTGGCCTCTTCATCCACCAGCAGTGGAAAGGGTAAATCGTATTTAGTCATAAATTTTTGGTGGGATTTGGCATCGTCGGCACTGACGCCAAGCACCACCACGTCTTTGGCCTGATAGGCTTCGTAGTTATCTCGAAACGCACAGGCCTCTTTGGTACACCCAGGGGTGCTATCGCGGGGGTAAAAATAAAGCACCACCCGCTTTCCCTTTAAAGCCGCCAAACTGACGGTCTCCCCATCAGCATCAGCCAAACTAAAGTCAGGAGCCGGATCGCCAACTTGCAATGTCATGGATTCTTAAAAGCCTACGTATCAAGTTTGCCCTTAAGATTGTATACCCTCTCGCTGATTGCTTATTTTTAGGGTGGATAGGGGGTGAATCTAGGGTAAGTCGGTGTGGCCCATGAGGTAGCGATCGCATTCCCGCGCCACCCCACGACCTTCATTAAAGGCCCACACCACAAGGCTTTGCCCCCGGCGGCAGTCCCCCGCCGCAAACACCCCAGGAATACTGGTGGTGTATTGCTCAAATTCCGCCTGGATATTGCTCCGACCATCCTGTTCCAGCCCCAAAGCATCAATCAACGGCTGCTCTGGTCCCAGAAATCCCATGGCCAAAAGCACCAGCTGAGTCGGAATCACCCGCTCAGAACCCGCCACATGCTGCAGCTGAAAACGGCCACTTTCGTCCTTCTCCCAAGCCACATCCACCACATGGACAGCCTTGACATGGCCACTGTCATCCGACTCAAACTTAGTCGCCGTGCACAGATAGGCCCGAGGATCATCCCCAAACTTCGCCGCCGCCTCCTCTTGGCCATAGTCCATGCGATACACCTTCGGCCATTCGGGCCAGGGATTATTGGCCGCCCGCTCCTCCGGAGGCTTAGGCATAATCTCCAGCTGGGTCAAGCTCGTGCAACCATGGCGAATGGAAGTACCCACACAGTCAGTGCCCGTGTCCCCCCCACCAATAATCACCACATCCTTACCCGCCGCCGAAATCACTTGACCATTCTGGGTGGGATCAATCACCGCCTGGGTGTTTTTCGTTAAAAACTCCATGGCAAAATAAATGCCCTGGGCATCCCGGCCCTCAATGGGCAAATCGCGAGGTCGGGTGGCTCCAGTACATAACACCACCGCATCATAGTCCTGAGTCAATGTGGCCGCAGGCAGATCCTTCCCAATCTCGGTATTACAAATAAACCGCACCCCTTCCTGCTCCAGCAATTGGATGCGACGGAGCACCACCGCTTCCTTTTCCAACTTCATATTGGGGATACCGTACATGAGCAATCCCCCCGGTCGGTCCGCCCGCTCATACACCGTCACCAAATGGCCCGCCTTATTCAGCTGAGCCGCCGCCGACAGCCCCGCTGGCCCAGAACCCACAATAGCAACCGTCTTTCCCGTCCGCGTTGCCGGAGGGGCAGCCACCACCCAGCCTTCTTCCCAGCCTTTGTCGATAATGGCATGCTCAATATTTTTGATCGTCACCGGTGGGTTATGAATCCCCAATACACAGGCCCCCTCACAGGGCGCTGGGCACACCCGACCAGTAAACTCAGGAAAGTTGTTGGTCTTATGCAATCGGTCCAAGGCCTCTTTCCACAGCCCGCGATACACCAAGTCATTCCACTCAGGAATGAGATTATTGATGGGACAACCGCTGGCCATGTGGTTAATGGTATTCCCCGTATGGCAAAAAGGCGTACCACAGTCCATACAACGAGCCGTTTGCTCCCGCAGCTTTCCATCCGGTAGCGGGGTATGAAACTCTTGCCAATGATGAATCCGCATTAGCGGCGAGACATCTGGCGCAATTTCGCGAGTGTATTCCAGAAAGCCTGTTGGTTTGCCCATGGGAGAAATCGTTGATGATAAATAATTTGTTACTGAGGGTGGGCACAGCCCACCCAAGAAATGAATGCAGGGAAAGTAGAAAACCCCGATATCGATGAAAAAATCATCGGGTTTACACAAACGTTAGGAGCGGCGTTAGGAGCGGTTAATTCCCCGCCACCCGAGCAACGTCTTTAATATTGGCCTCAAACGCTGCCGACAGGGCATCATCACCGCTAAGACCATCCTCCAATGCCTGTTTCAAAGCCTGGATCACCCGCTTATAATCCCGAGGAATCACTTTGACAAACGTGGGGAAGAGAGCATCCCAATCGCCGAGGATCTTCTCGGCAGTTTGACTGCCAGTGTAGTTCTGATGATTAGCCACCATCTCCCGCAGGTCAGCAATCTCTTCTGGATCGGTCAGCTTCTCCAGGTCCACCATCTCGGTATTACAGCGAGTGGGGAAGTCTCCAGCCTCGTCATAGACATAGGCAATGCCGCCGCTCATCCCCGCCGCAAAGTTACGCCCGGTGGCACCGAGAACAACCACTTTACCGCCGGTCATATACTCACAGCCATGGTCACCCACCGCCTCCACCACAGCATTCACACCGGAGTTACGCACACAGAAACGCTCTCCGGCCATGCCATAGATATAGGCCTCACCACCTGTAGCCCCATAGAACGCCACATTACCGATAATAATGTTGTCCTCAGGCACAAATGTGGATGCCTTGGGTGGGTAAACAACAATCTTGCCACCGCTCAGCCCCTTACCCACATAGTCATTGCCATCCCCTTCTAACCGTAGGGTCACACCGGCGGGAACAAAGGCCCCAAAGCTCTGACCGGCACTGCCTTGGAAGGTGAGATCCACCGTATCCTCCGGCAACCCTTCCCAATGTCGCTTAGTAATCTCGTTCCCCAGAATGGTCCCCACCACCCGGTTGATATTACAAATAGGCAATGTGGCCTGCACCTTTTCACCCTTTTCAATGGCCGGCTGACACAAGTCCAACAGGGTGGTGATATCCAAAGACTTATCCAAACCATGATCCTGAGGGATCTGGCAGTAGCGCCCCACATCGTCAGCCACCTGGGGCTGGGCCAAAACCTTCGAGAGGTCGACGCCCTTGACCTTCCAATGGTCCACCGCTGACTGCACTTCCAGCCAATCAGTATGGCCCACTAATTCATCAAAGGTGCGGACCCCCAGCTGGGCCATCAGTTCTCGCACATCCTGGGCAATAAACCGCATAAAGTTCACCACATGATCAGGATCCCCAATAAAGCTCTTGCGCAGCTGGGGATCTTGGGTAGCGATGCCCGCAGGGCAAGTGTTCTTTTGGCAGACGCGCATCATAATGCAGCCCAGGGCCACCAAAGGTGCAGTCGCAAAACCAAACTCTTCTGCCCCCAACAAGGCCGCCATCACCACATCCCGGCCCGTTTTCATTTGGCCATCGGTCTCTACCACTATGCGACTCCGCAGGTTGTTGAGCACCAGGGTCTGGTGGGTTTCTGCCAGACCCAGCTCCCAGGGCAGTCCCGCATGTTTGATGGAGGTTTGGGGAGAAGCTCCTGTACCACCGTCAAAGCCAGATATCAGCACCACATCGGCATGGGCCTTGGCCACCCCGGCGGCAATAGTACCCACGCCCACTTCCGATACCAGCTTGACGTTGATGCGGGCACTGCGGTTAGCATTTTTCAGATCGTGAATCAGCTCCGCCAAGTCCTCAATAGAGTAGATGTCGTGGTGGGGCGGTGGGGAGATCAGACCCACCCCTGGGGTGGAGTGACGCACCTTAGCGATCCACGGATAGACCTTTTGACCGGGCAACTGGCCCCCTTCACCGGGCTTGGCCCCCTGGGCCATTTTGATCTGGAGTTCCTGAGCCTGGGAGAGATAGAGACTGGTCACCCCAAATCGACCGGAGGCCACCTGTTTAATGGCACTATTTTTAGAGTCACCCTGGTCATTGGTCCAGGTAAACCGTTCAGGATCTTCGCCCCCCTCACCGGTATTGGACTTGCCCCCCACCCGATTCATGGCGATGGCCAGGGACTCATGGGCTTCCTGGGAGATTGAACCGTAGCTCATGGCTCCGGTTTTGAAGCGGCGGGTAATGTCGGCAACAGACTCCACTTGATCGATGGGAATGGGCTGACGGGCCTTAAAGTCCAACAATCCCCGCAGGGTAAAGTGCTGCTTACTCTGGTCATTCACCAGGTTGGCATAGCGCTTATAGGTGTCGTAATCACCGGAACGCACCGCCTGCTGCAGAGTATGAATGGTGTCTGGGTTAAACAGGTGAGCCTCGCCATCCTTACGCCATTGGTAGTTACCACCGACATCCAGCACCGGAATGTCGCCCCGTTCGGCAAAGCCATGACTATGGCGCATAATCGCTTCCTGGGCGATCACATCTAAACCGATGCCCTCAATGCGTGAGGCAGTCCAAGTAAAGTACTTGTCGATCACACTGTGGTTTAGGCCAATGGCTTCAAAAATTTGGGCCCCGCGATAGCTTTGTAGCGTAGAGATGCCGATCTTGGCCGCGATCTTAATGGTGCCCTTCGTGATGGCCTTGATGTAGTTCTTATGGGCATCTGCGGGGAGAATATCCACCAGCATGCCATCCGTCACCATGTCATCAAGGGTTTCAAAGGCCAGGTAGGGGTTGATGACATTACAGCCATAGCCCAACAAAACGGCAAAGTGATGCACTTCGCGGGGTTCGCCCGACTCGAGGATGATACCCACCCGGGTGCGGGTGCCCTGGCGAATGAGATGGTGGTGCAAACCGGAAACCGCCAGCAGAGCCGGAATGGGAGCATGATTAGGGTCCATGGCCCGGTCAGACAGGACGATCAGGTTAGTGCCGGTGTCAATGGCCCGGTCTACCTGTTCAAAAATCGCCGTCATCGCTGACTCTAATCCCTGTTCTCCCGTTTTGGGATCAAATAAAATCGGCAGGGTCAACGCCGCAAAGCCAGGCACATCAATATGCTGCAACTTGGCGAGATCGTCATTACTAATCACCGGTGTCTGCAGCTGGATCAACCGACAGCTCTCCGGCTGGGGATCGAGCAAATTACGCTCCGAACCTACCGTGGTCACGGCGGAGGTAATAATCGCCTCCCGAATAGAGTCGATGGGGGGGTTAGTCACCTGGGCAAACAGCTGCTGGAAATAGTCGTATAGCAGCTTCGGCTTGTCGGACAGCACCGCCAAGGGCGTATCAGTACCCATGGAGCCAACGGCCTCCACCCCATCTTGCGCCATGGGGGTAAGCAACATGCGCAGTTCTTCAAAGGTGTAGCCAAAGGCCATCTGGCGCTGGCGCAGACTGCCACCAGCTAAGGTTTCTGTCTGTACCTGCGGGGGCTTGGACGCTAAGCCTGCCAGGGTGAGCTGATGCTGATCCAACCACTGCCGGTAGGGTTGGGCATTAACGATTTCTGACTTAACTTCCTCATCCCCGACGATGCGACCAGCGGTCATATCCACCAGGAACATGCGTCCCGGCTGCAGGCGACCTTTTTCTAGAATCTGCTCCGGCGCAACGGGCAAAACCCCCGCCTCCGACGCCATAATCACCCGGTCGTCCTTAGTAACGTAGTAGCGAGAGGGTCGCAGACCATTGCGGTCTAGGATCGCCCCAATCATGGAACCGTCGGTAAATGCCACCGACGCCGGACCATCCCAAGGCTCCATCAGACAGGCATGGTACTCATAGAAGGCTTTGCTAGCATCATCCATGGACTCATGGCCGGTCCAAGGCTCAGGAATCATCATCATCACCGCATGGGGCAAGGAGCGTCCCGCCAACACCAGCAGTTCCAAGGCATTATCAAAAATGGTCGAGTCGCTACCGTCGATGTTAATTACCGGCTTCACTTTGGCTATGTCGTCACCAAACAGGACCGACTCAAACATGGACTGTCGCGCAATCATCCAGTTAATGTTGCCGCGCAGGGTATTGATCTCACCGTTGTGGGCGATGTAGCGATAGGGATGAGACCGCTCCCAGCTGGGGAATGTGTTGGTGCTAAACCGGGAGTGGACCAGGGCCAGCGCACTTTCAAAATCAGGATCGCTCAAGTCCGGGAAAAAGTCTTTCACCTGGGGTGGAGTCAGCATCCCCTTGTACACCATCGTGCGGCAGGACAGACTGGCGGGGTACCAGTAGGTATCGTGACCAGATTCACTAATGGCGTTAAATGCCAGCTTCCGAATCACGTAAAGCTTCCGTTCAAAGTCTAGGTCGTCAGCTAGGTCAGCAGCTCGCTCAATGAACACCTGCTGCATAAAGGGCTCACTGTTCTGGGCCGTTGCCCCTAGGCTGCTATTATCCGTCGGCACATCGCGCCATCCCAGTACCTTTTGCCCCATTTGGGCCGCCACCGACTCAAACCGACGGCGACTTTCAGCCCGCACCGCTGCGTCCGGCGAGGTGAAAATCAGACCGACCCCATAATGACCGGCAGCAGGCAGTTGAAACCCTGCGGCCGCCGTCACCTTTTGCAAAAATCGATGGGGAACTTGCACTAGAATGCCAGCCCCATCCCCCGTATTCGCTTCGCTGCCGCAAGCCCCACGATGTTCTAAATTACAGAGAATCCTGAGTCCCTGCTGCACAATGTCATGGGATGCCAGTCCTTTCATTTGCACAACAAATCCAACACCGCACGCATCGTGCTCAAATTGGGGATCGTACAAACCCTGTTTGGGAGGAAACTGGTGACTAGTCATAGAGGTATTTTGGCGATAACGCAATTGTTGAGGGGACTTGTCAAGGACAGCCAGCAGCACATAGCTAGCGGGAATCGAACAATAGCACAAACTGCTGATTCACAATTGCCCAAGACAAACCGATGCTGAACTCTAATTCTCTAATGACCACAGCCGTTTGGCACGGATCTTAATAAAGTCCTTAATAAACCCGTCAAATTGATACATCCAATACCGAAGGGGGATGGGGTAGGGCTGTGGGCGCAGTCGGGGACTAGGAAAAATCTGTCGGGGAGCAGGGGAGTCGGAGGCAGGGTTTAGGCTACAGGCACCAAAGCGGCTGCTCCGGCTAATCCAAGGCCAGATTTTTTTGGGGCATTATCTTCCAGATTTTTTTTATATGCCGTAGTGTTTATACACCATCGGGAACAAGAATAGAGGGATATTACGTAATTGCAGACGTTTACTTGGGGGTGGTTGTCAACCCTAGGCTTAAGATTTAATACAAAATGATCCGATTCGTATTGTTTTCTGTTGACTGGCGACGTTCTGCTTTGGGGTGGAACCGCTTACAACACAATAGTATCGCTGGCTACTTAAGTCAGTGATAGTTAACCCCAAGGAATCTCATGGAAAAGCTTTCGCCCAAAACCGTCTATGAGAATTTGAATGATTTAGAGAAGGTAGATGTGGTCACTAGTGCCCGCTATCGTCAGCTGGCTCAGGAGGTGTTAGCGGACCTCACGGTGAGTGAAACCCTACGGCAAAATATTGCAGAACGTTTGCAACAGGCAAATCATCTGTTGGCGATTAGAAGTGTTGAGGGGGATGAGAGTTATTAGAAAAGAGTTTTTTATTTTGAGTCCAAGCATTCCGTTCTATGGTTTACAACGACTAAAGCCCTCTAGCTAAAAATCTGGGGTTTCGATAAATATACACCGGAGCCCCAGATGAAGAGACTATTTCGACCCTTTTGGCCCGGTCCTGCCGGAACTTAATACGCCTATTGAGAGAAGTATCTGGAGTCAGGACAGGACTCAGCTACTGGCGATAGCGGTTAACCCAACCCGTAGCACATCCCAGGAAGAGAGAAGGTTCCGGGTTTGGGCATGCAGTAATGCTTTACAGGTCCAAGATCCTTATTCCTGAATAACTTCCTCCACCTTTTCTGCCTCAACGGCTTCTTCCAGCGCTGCTTCCTCTTCAGAAATCTCTGGCTCCATCGGTTCACTAGCGGCCAAACCCAGTAAGGCGTCAATCTGAAACTCTTGGGGGTTGCTAGAGGTGGTCACACTTAAACTACGCACAGTAGCAAGATAACTTCTCATGCTAGTCGCCCAAGGATCGGTCGCCTGATTAAAACCAAAGAGATTATAGAAAAACAATAGGGTAGAACTCATATTCACATAGAAATACCCATTGTTTGGCGTGGGAAAGCTCTCCGTAGCATTGATAAACGTACTGTGACCATCTAACGGATTAAAACCAGCGGGCACCACCAACCGCTCCATCGCCCCAGCACCACTAGTAAACGCCAGGGTATCCTCCGTGATCCAGGTGTGGGTGAGGACACTATCCAACACCCCATCTGTATTGAAGTCGTACTGCCAGTTGACCACCGGATAGTTGGCCAGGGTCTCAGGTAAGGCCACCTCTTCCCCCACCACTTCATCTAATGCGTCTAACGCTGTTTCGGCAGCTTCCCGGTTGCTCGTTTCCAGCAGCACTCCCCCCTCCAGCCCCACCCCTGGAAAGAAAGAATTCAACAATCCCGACTGGCTAGGAAAGAGAAAGAGACTATACTCCCCATCCATCCAACTCAAAATGTCGCTGTCTAAGTCTAGCCCGGTGGCCAGGGACACGATGGAACGAGCGGTTTCTATCAAACCACCGCTGACCTCACTCAAGGAAAATGTAGAGGAAACATCATTCCAAAACCCACCGATGTCATAGCCACTGCCCATAAAGTAGGTGGCGGCTGGGATCATACCTAAAATAGATTGATCGGCATTGGGGGACGGGGGCAAATCGGGCAGTGCCCCTGAGGTGTATAGGTGTGCTTCCAGGTGCAGTCCCTTTTCCTGGGGATAGACTAGGGCATCAAAGGTGACGTTACTCAGCAAGGCGGACATGGCAGCCCGCTCACTGAGGCTGGGCTGGGGAATGGGGGGGAGGCCAAAACTCTGAAATGGATTACTAAATTCAAAGTTCATCAGTTCGCCAACATTGCCATAGACGGTGGCCAAACTGTTGGCAGCTTCGGGGTGACTTTGGGTCTTTTCAAAGCTGGGGTTACTAGTCAGGGTGGGTCCCCCTTGGGTCTGATATTCAATCCATTGCCGTAGACTATCAATGTTCTCCGCCATGACAATGTAGTTGCCAAGGTGGGCAACGGCGTAGCCGGGAATGGTGTAGCCGTCGTAGGAGTAGTCGCCGTTGGGGAAGTAGATGTAGGGGATTTCGGGCTCAGAGCGGTAGGCGCGGGGAGAGAAGGGGAGAGAGGGGGAAGAGGGTAAGGGGGTAAAGGAGGGGAGGAGATTGCTGGGTGGGGGGACTGGGGGGAACTCTTTTAATTCAGGTTCTGCTGGGGGAAATTCTTCCCAAGATTCGTCCCAGGAATCTTCGTAGGAAATAAATTCTGAGGGCCAGTGCCAGATGGGAAAGGTTCGGTAGGAGGTTTGTTCGGGCAGGGCGGCACGGGCCTCGGCTAGGGTGGGAATAAAGTCGATGAAGGCGGCGGCATCGCTGATGGGGACGATGGTGACTGAGCGTTCTACGGGGTCGATGGTGCGGGTGCTAGGGACGGGTAGGAGTGCGATCGCAACCCCATCTCCAATCCAGGGCTGTACATCCTCTACGTAATCTACCCCATAGGGCAGCAGCGGCAATGCCTGGGGGCTAAGCCCCACCCCAAACACCTCACTGAGCTGGGCAAATAGGGCATACCGATTGAGCTCCGTCCAAGCCTGATCGCGGGTGTTCACAATCATCGCCGCAGGCGTATTGGCAGGCAAAATATTCGTAATGATCGGTGGGGGTGGGGCCGTCGTCGGCAACATTGCCGCCACAGCAGCCCGCAGCTCAGTCACATCAATGGTCGGTTCCTCGGGAAAGCCGAATGGATCTTCAAAAGACTCGTCCAAGGGTGCGGTTGTAGCTTCAGCTGAGTCTTCTGCAGGGGGCTCAGTTGAAGCTGCCGGTTCCTCTGCTGCCGGTTCTTCTGCCGCCGGTTCCTCCACCGGCAGGTCCTCTAGCACCGGTGCTGGCGTTGCCTCACCGACCGGCTCTGCCTTCTCTAACGATGGCTCTTGGGCCGCTAAAGGGACGGCAATAGCCGCCAGAAAAGGGGCTGCTATTACCAGGGCCAATGCTGCCGTTCCCCATCGTTTCACCACAAATAAAAACTCCAGAAATATATGACTGACAAAATATGGCTGACAAATACGACTTAACCTGCGCAACGAAATTTAATCCTGCATTTAATCCTGCAATATTCAATTTCCCACGCAAAAGTAGATTTACCTAGAGCCCTAGCATTATCTACAACCGTAGTTCGGCCATTACGGTTTCCCCACGGTTTCCCATAAATGTTCGGTTATGGGTTCGGATTGCCATCCCTATCCCGTTTTTGCTTTTCTCAGTACTATAAGCGTAATGGCGAAATCAAAGGGTTTAGATCATATGAATCAGTTTAAAACTCTCGCATTGTTAAGCGTTCTCAGCGCTCTACTTATTAGCATTAGCTACTACACCATCGGTGGTACTGGCGGTGTAATTATTGGGGTTGCGATCGCAGCCATGACCAACCTGGGTTCATGGTTCTACTCCGATAAAATAGCCCTAGCCGCCCACCAGGCCCAGCCAGTCAGCAAAGAAGCCGAGCCTGCGCTGTACGCCATGGTGGAAAAGCTAGCCGCCAAGGCCGATATCCCCATGCCTGGGGTGTACATTCTCCCCACCCAGTCCGCCAACGCCTTTGCCACCGGTCGTGACCCAGAGCATGCAGCCGTTGCCGTCACCCAAGGCATCATGGCCATGCTGAGCCGCGATGAACTAGAAGGCGTCATCGCCCACGAACTCAGTCACATCATGAATCGTGACACCCTCACCCAGGCCGTCGCAGCGACCATTGCCGGGGCCATTTCATTCCTAGCCCAGATGCTGCAATACTCCATGTGGTTTGGCGGCAGCAACTCCCGGGAGGACAACGGTCCCAACCCCATCGCCCTGATGGCCACCCTAATCCTGGCTCCCATGGCCGCCACCGTCATCCAGCTCGGCATCAGCCGCACCCGTGAGTTTGCCGCCGATGCTGGGGCCGCTCAGCTAACGGGCAACCCCAGAGCCCTGGCCAATGCCCTCCAGCGGCTCGAAGCCAGTGCCAAGAAAATGCCCATGACCGGGAATCCCGCCTATGAGCCGCTGATGATTATGCACGCGGTGCCGAAGCAAATGTTTAGCGGCTTGTTTTCCACCCATCCGGCCACAGACCTGCGGGTTGAACGGTTAATGGCACTAGAGCAAGAAGTCGCAACTGCCTAAGAATAGGCCTAAGAACAGGCCCAAGAACAGACTGTATAACAAGAGATTGCGCTTCTCCCTGGAGAGCAGAGAGAACAAACAGCTCTTTATTAACCACTCCTGCCATGCTAGGGGTGGTTTTCTATCATAAATTCATCAACCCTAACCTGTGACCACACAACAGAATCCCGCCATCCCCCGCCCAGCTGCGCGTTTTCTATGGCTCACCTTTGATTTTGCCCACTGCCTAACCACCGATGTCGACGACATCACTCCCCAGCTTTTTCTCACCCTGATGACCCATCCCGCCATCAGCCAAATCAAACGATTCACCGCCGGTGCGGATAACCTGGGCCCGGATGACATCGCCCAGTGGGAACCCGGCCTGTTCACCGTCCAGGCTTACCGAGCTAGCTTAGGAGAGGTTTTAAGCCACGTCTCATCCCTCCTCGCCCCCCACCTGATGGCGGACAGCCCAGCAGCGGATAGTCCAAACCCAACCCCCTTAACCATTAAGATCTACACCCAAATGGGCGGACGCCATTACCCGATCACCACCCATCTCGGTGATGACGCCATCAAGATGGCCGCAGAAGAGATTGAAACCATGGTGCAGCAATATGAAAAAGATAGGTCAATGGGATAACCCCACTCACCTATCTTCCAAACCTCAAACAGACTGGGGTTACCCTAGGCTGGCATCAGTTGCAAAACCAACGCCCGCCGGTCAAAAGACTGAATTTTAGCAGTCTCTTTCAGGTCTTGCTCAATCCGTTCTAGGAGCTCTATGGCCCGTTCACGGTGCTGGTGCTCTCTGCCCCGCAAACGCACCCGGAACTTAACAGAATCACCCTTACCCAACCACTGAACTGCTTGGTTGATTCGGAGCTGATAGTCAGATTCTCCAACGTTGGGGCGCAACTTCACCTCCTTGACGGTGGTACGAGCGCTCTGCTTTTGGCGTTTCTTTTGCTGATACTGAAACTTACCGTAGTCCAGGATTTTAGCAACCGGAGCCTGCTTGCTTTCAGAGACTAGCACTAGGTCAAGCTGGGCCTCTTCAGCTAATCGGAGCGCCTCCAGGGTGTCGGTTAAGCCATGGTTAGTGTTTTCATGGTCAATCAGCAATACCTTCGGAGCTTTAATCTGACGATTGATTTGATGTTTCTGTACGATGAGTCTTTCCCTCTCTACTTCGAGCGCGACAGAGATAAACAATCACTGTTGCCAAACTAGGGAAATGACAATGGATTAGCGAACTAGGAGCCCCAGCTATCACTAACTCAGCCATTCCTGACATCAGCGATCTAAAATAAGTTTTCTAATCGTAGCTTACCGTTTTAATCATGAAACGGATCCGCAATATTGGTTGTAATTCTGTAAAGAAAAATCAATCTAGCGGTGGGGTCGCCATCCCCTGGCCCAAGGCCCATAGGGCCTACGTGACCTACTAGCCCATGCCCTTTTTTAGACCCTCTCCCTAGGGGTATGGAGCTGGTCAATAAAGTCGAGCACCTCCGATTCTGCGGCTGCGGCCGAGGCCCAAGCTTGGATTGAGGCCAATGCCTGCACCGCCTTGACAAAGGGCTGAGCCCCCGGCAGTAAATCGATCTGATAGGTGACAAACCTGAGGGCCACCGGCGCATAGGCCACATCGGCTAGGGAAAAGTCGCCGAAGAGCCAGGGACCACCATAGGTGCCGTAGGCTGCGGTCCACATCTGCTCCACCCGGTCGATTTCTTGCTGGGTGGCGGGGGCTAAGGCGCTGCGCTCTAGGGGGATACGGGCGCGGATATTTTGGGGCAGCTGCTCCCGAATGCCGAGGAACCCACTGTGCATTTCAGCCGCAATGGAGCGGGCGGTGGCCTGGGCCTGGGGTTGGGAGGGCCAGCCAACGGCGCTGGGGTGCTGCGATCGCACATAGCCCCAAATTGCACTACTATCCCAAACCCGAATATCCCCATCCAGTAATACCGGCACCCGTTTCGCCGGGGTGTACTGGCTAATTTGCTGCCAAGCATCCGTAAACAGCGGCAGTCGAATTTCCTCAAACGGTAGACCGCTTTCGGTTAAAAACAGCCAGGCCCGTAAGGACCAAGACGAATAGTTCTTATTGCCAATCACCAGTTTGAAACTCATGCTGCCTGATGTCCCTAGCTCTACCCGACCCCAGAAAAAATGCTACCATCCGTAGACAAATTATCCAGGTTTTACCATGGCGCTCCAGGTATATGGCATCCCCAACTGCGGCACCTGCAAAAAAGCCTTGACATGGCTAGATGCGAACGGTGTCGACTATGACTTTATCAACACCAAAGACCAGCCCCCCAGTCCAGAGCAAATCACCGCCTGGGTCGCCACCCTCACCGCTAAACCCATGCGCAATACATCGGGCATGTCCTATCGTGCCCTGGGGGAAGATAAAAAAGACTGGAGCGATGACCAATGGATCGCAGCCTTTGCCAAGGATGCCATGCTGCTCAAACGTCCCCTATTTGTGAAAGATAATCAGGCTGTATTAGTAGGCTTTCGGGCCAAGGAAGAAGAGCTGCGAGCAAAGCTGACCTAGACCATAACCACCACACGGAAGGAGTAACCCATGGGAGAATCCAAACGCAGAAAGGAAACTGAGCCGAACTATGGCAAGGTGGCCCAAAAGCGACCGAACCAGAAACGGTTTAAGTTCAACTTCGATCCTAAAAGTATTTCGCCAACAGAAATGGTCATTTGGGCCATCCTCATAGGCACCACATCGGCTGTATTCTTGGGTACTTATGTCTGGCAGCAGTAGCCTATGTCAGGAGATAGGAGTCAGGCAATCGAAGGCTGATGAATGCAGTCATCGGTTTGTTAATCACTCGATCTACCTGCCCAGATACAGACACTCAAAAGTGTCGCATTGCTGACATCAATGCGACACTTTTGAAATATTTCGGGAGTTCGGTGCCTGAGTTAGCTAGCTCAGGCCCTCCAGACTCCGCAAACCATTAGCGTTTGGGACGTTTGGGACGTTCCTCGCGGGGACGAGCTTTATTCACGCGGATTTCACGGCCTAGCCACTCAGCCCCATCCAGGGCTTCAATCGCGGCGTCTTCCTCAGAATCCGCAGCCATTTCTACAAACGCAAATCCGCGAGGACGATTAGTTTCGCGATCTATGGGGACAGTCACTCGCTTTACAGTGCCGTAATCTGCGAATACCTCCTGAAGATCTTCCTGCGAAACGTTGTAGGCTATGTTTCCTACATAAATGGACATGAACTTTCTCCAAACTCTTGAAATAAGACTGTGGCAAGGGTAACTCCGGAGACAACGTAGCCTCGATAATCCTAGGCCAGCTTCTTTGCGAAAATTTACGACTTATCCAGGGTCACATTAACATAGAAATTTGGGCTGTAATCGTTGCCTACATGACTTGTGAGGAAGGCTTGATATAAAGATATGGCTCCCTTATAAATATCTTTTTCCGTAGACAAAACTCCCAGGTTTCATCGCCAGGAAAGATAACCTTAGGTCAGAATCAGGCCCAAATCTCCGCAGGGGTTATCCTGTCTAAGATCGAGCATTAATATCACTTGATTTAGCTCGCTATCGCTCCAATGGGGGTGGGAGAGTTTCAGCGTACGTTGGCTGAGTTGTGTCAGCGGCTTTTGCAGCCAGCCATCTTGAGTATTGGCGTTTTTTAGATCTTTATTAAGCATGGTAAACCGCCTATCTAGGGGGCTATGTCGTTTTATCCTAGCGATTACTTCAAGGGGTGTCGGTGCCTCACCGTACGGTTTACCGAAACTTTGTCAGGGTAACGTGGGGCTGTACCGTTTGATCAGCAGATCAGTCAGGTTAAGACACAGTCATGATCGATATTGAGTTCATCCAAGCGGGAGATAGTTGGCAAAACTGGGTATTTACCGTGACCTATCTCAGTTTTTTGGTCTTTATCGTTTGGCGGGTGATCGTGTCCTCATCGCCACCGCCAAACTAAACAGATCCAAACCCATGGCGGCACCAGCCATTGATCTTCAACTAAGCTTCAATTAACTCATCTTTAACTAATATGCTGGACCAACAGATGCTGGACCGACAGATGCCAGAGCGGGTCACTTGGCTGCGGCAAAGCACCTGTCTGGGGGTGTTGCCCGAGGATGTATTGGTTGCGATCGCAACCCACATCACCCCTGTCCCCCTCCAAGCCAACCGCCGCCTGATTTTAGAAGACACCCAGCCGGACACCCTCTATATTCTGCGTCGGGGCCAGCTAGAGCGCTACCGCACCCAGCGCACCTCCATGGCCCAAGCTGTCACCCTCTTGCCAGGGGCGGTGCTCCATTTACGGGAAATTCTGCTGAATCAGCCGACGGACTATACCGTGATCACCCTCGAAGACTGTGAACTGTGGCAGCTAACCGCCGATCGGCTCCAGCAGATCGCCTTCGAATATCCCAGCCTCAACCAGGAACTGTCGGCCATCTTGGCCGAGGCCGTAGAACAGCTATCCGCCCAATTACTCTACGAGCAAGAACGGCAGCAAGAACTCCGCCCCTACTTGGTGCCCAAGGTCAGCCGAGGGGTGATCGGCGCTAGTCGCTATGCCCAACGACTACGCCAGGCCGTGCGCATAGCAGCCAGAGGCAGGGTCCCTGGGGCAGACCGGCGTGATGCGGTCCTGATATTTGGGGAACCCGGCCTAGAAAAAGATAATCTGGCGGCCCTGATTCATTTTGGTTCCCCCGCCAAAAAAGAGCCCATGATCAAGGTCAACTGCAAAAACCTCCGGGCCGTTGACCTGTTTGGCCGGGGCGACAGTCGGCCAGGGCTGCTCGATTGGCTCGGTACGGGCACCATCCTATTCAACAACATTCAGGATCTAGCCCCCGAACTCCGACCCGCCATTCTCCAACTGCTCAAAACCGGACAGTACCAACCCAGCTCCCCACCGGGCCAGGCACCGCCCCCGGCCAAAGTTAGCGATGCTTGGATCATGATGATCTCAGAAAAGAACCTCACCCCCTTTGCCAACCTGGCTAAGCAGACGATTAAAGTACCGCCGTTGCGGGTTCGTAAGACTGATCTATCAGCCCAGATTAACTACTACATTCAGCTCTATTGTCGGCAACGGGGCCTGAGCAAACCCACCCTGGCCCCAGAGGCCCTGCGCCGTCTCCAAAGCTACGATTTTCCCAACAATCTGCGGGAATTAGATAGTCTGGTCCAGCGGGCGATCCAACAGGCAGACCGTGCCCCCCATCTGACCGAAGAAGTCTTCTGGCCGGAGGAGGGACAACCGGGCAGGTTTCGCTGGAACCTGCTCAATGCTTACCCTCGGCTGCGCCAGTTTTTACGCAGTCCCTGGTGGCCAGATCGGCTTAACTTCGGCTTTACCAGTTGGTTCTATGCCCTGGTGGTGGCTCTGTTGTTTTTAGGTCCCCAAACCCGAGATGCCAATGTGGCCCTCAATTTCTTCTGGGCCTGGTGGTGGCCCCTGATCCTGGTGTCATTTCCCTTTGTGGGGCGGCTGTGGTGTGCGGTGTGCCCCTTTATGATCTATGGCGAGATTACCCAAAAGCTTTCCCTCTGGCTCTGGCCTCGGCAGCTGGGGGCCTGGCCCCGGCAGTGGGCCGATCGCTGGGGTGGCTGGATTTTGTATGCAGGCTTCGTCGCCATCTTAATCTGGGAAGAGCTATGGCATTTAGAAAATACGGCCTATCTCTCGGCCTGGCTATTGTTGATTATTACCGCCGGGGCCATGGTTTGCTCCGCTCTCTTTGAACGCAGATTTTGGTGTCGCTACCTTTGCCCCATTGGCGGCATGAATGGTCTATTTGCCAAACTTTCCATGGTCGAGTTGCGGGGCCAGCGCGGGGTGTGTTCGGCTAGCTGTAGCACCTATCAATGTTACAAGGGCGGCCCGGAGAAGGGAGAAGGCCAGGAGACCCTAGGCTGTCCGGTGTATTCTCACCCGGCCCAGCTGGTGGACAATCGCAATTGTGTGCTGTGCATGACCTGTCTCAAGGCCTGCCCCCATCGGTCCGTGGAGCTGAACCTGCGGCCACCGGGGATAGAACTGTGGACCACCCACACGCCAGTTGGTCATGAAGTGGCCCTGTTGTTGTTGCTGTGGGGGGCGGTGTTGGTGCATCGGCTGCCTGAGGTGGCGGCGCTGTTGGGGATTTCAGCCATGGTTCAGGGGTTTGGGGGACATGCGATCGCAACCCTAATCCTCCTCTTTACTCCCCTGCCCTTAGCCTGGATTGCCCACCGACTCACCCACTTCATCCAACCGAGCCTCAAAGCCCGTCCCTTCAACCAAGTGGCCTATGGTTGGCTACCCATTGTTCTGCTCAGTAGTCTGGCCCATTACCTATCCTTGGGTCTCACGGAAGCAGGCCGCATCATTCCGGTATCCTTGGCTAGTTTTGGCCTCGCTAGTACCGGACCGATCCTGGTGGCCCATCCCGCTGTAATCGCCTTTTTGCAAGGAGTAAGCCTGATCTTCGGAGCCGTCTTAAGTATGTTGCTGACCCAGCGCATCGCCCGCCAGTCCTGGGTTAAGCTAGCTCCGCTACACGGGTTAACCCTAGGGTTAACCGCCATCCTCTATGGACTGATGGTTTAGGCTCTTGAGCTTTTCGTCAGGGCAGCCAGATTGGGGTACCAACTCCAAGCGGGACGTTTTCCCAAGGATAGTATTCCGAAGTCAGGAGTCAGGAATCAGGGCCTCACTGGCTTCTGGCTCCGGATTCCCCACCTAGCCAGGATTTTCCGAATTAAGTTGATACCCAAGCCAGTCATAGGGCAGCCGTCGGTTCATCTTCGTCACATTAGTGCAACAGCTGATGCACTAATGTGACGAAGATGATGTTGAGCTTGCCTATCGGTGGCGAAATGCCTGCCTCCCCTCAGAAATCTTTCATACCCCCCAGCCATCTACCCCAATGCTAGAAAGCATCATCTGGATCCTGCTCACAGGCTTTTTCGCCGGACAAATCGCCCGCAGACTCAGAGCCCCAGCCCTAGTGGGCATGGTGCTTGCAGGCATCCTGCTCGGTCCCCAAGTAGGCAATCGGATCAGCCCCGGTGTCCTGGGTGCCGCCGACTCCCTCCGCACCATCGCCGTCATGGTCATCCTGATGAAAGCGGGCCTCGGCCTAGACCGCGAGAAGCTGGCCCAGCAAGGCACCGTTGCCCTATGCCTCGGTTTCTTACCGGCTACTTGTGAAGCTATTGCCGTTGCCCTAGCCGCCATCTGGCTATTCCAATTTGACCTAGCTACCGGCCTACTGCTCGGTTGCATCCTCGGGGCAGAATCTCCGGCTGTCATTGTCCCTGGAATGCTCCGCCTCAAAAGCCTGGGCTGGGGTGTCAAAAAAGGCATTCCCGACGCCATCTTGACCGGCAGTGCCCTCTCCGATGTGTTGCTCTTACTAGTATTTAGCCTACTCCTCGCCTTTCTCACTCAAGGAGCTGACACGGGCATCACCCTGGGCAGTCTTAGCCTCAGCCCGCTGCAACTGCTGCCGCTACAGATCATCCTACAAGTCAGCCTAGGGGTACTCCTAGGCTGGCTCACCGCCCGGTTACTCCTAGTGGTTTTAGCCAAACAAAACTGGACTCAGAATGCGGTTCAAGATGCCCTTGTTGCCGCCAGCGTTGCCCTACTCCTGGTAGTTATGGCAGAACATATCCCTGTTTTCTCCGGTTACTTAGCCGTTATGGCTAGTGGTTTCTTCTTAATCCAAATGGACGGTCCCCTGGCAAGAAGGCTACGGGAAGGATTCAACAGTTTATGGGTGGTTGCAGAGATTATTTTATTTGTATTGTTAGGAGCCAGCATTCAGCTCAGTGTGTTAGGCGATAACCTCCTTGTTGGTTTGTTGATCTTGGCAATTGGCACCTTAGGCGGCCGTTCCATTGGTTGGTATTTAGCCACATCGGGCAGCAACTGGACCCATAATGAACGGTTGTTTCTACTGTCAGGTAATTCGGCAAAAGCCACGGTGCAAGCAGCCATTGGCGCTATTCCCTTAGCCCAAGGGATACAGGGTGGAGACACCATTCTTGCCCTGGCTGCCCTCTCAATTTTGGTCACCGCTCCGTTGGGTGCGTGGGCAATTCCCACCTTTGCCCCCAAGCTGCTGGAACGGGGCGAGGTGGACCCCACCAAAGTTTCTGTTCAACGCAAAGTTGTTCTGCTGGCAGCGGTTGACACATCACCCCTCGCTGCCCAAGTGCTGACCAAAGCAGCAGACTTGGCTCGCCGATGCGATGGGGATGTGGTGGTTTTACATGTTCAACGGAGTGATGATCCTCAAGGAATCGAGAAAATAAAACAACAGATTCAACAACACTTAGCTGATATCCGACACCACTTTATTACGACATCAGGCGCGATCCCTACGGAAATTCTACGCATCGCTCAAGACTATGATGCGGCGGAAATTGTCATGGGCAAACGCGGACATCGCCATCTTGAAAGTTTATTGGTTGGCTCCGTTTCACGGGCAGTGGTAGAGACTAGTCCTTTACCTGTAGTCATTGTAGAGGCGATATAACGTTGCGGTTGAGAGGTCCCAGGCAATCTACGCAATACACAATGAGCTTTCGTCAAGCGGCTCCAATCTAGTTGTAGGCGGTAGTCTCGGTCTGAGCAGATTGGACAAAGCAGCAATCTCCTGGATCATATGAATAAAGTTTCGGGGACTGGCTCGCTTCCACTTCCTGGTACCCAAGTCGTTTCAAGAGGCGAATGCTCCTCTGATTCATTGGGTGCACAGTAGCCCACCACTCTGTTCCTGGGGCAACAGTAGTGAGGTAATCGTGCCACCATAGCATCGCCTCGAATGCTAATCCCTTGCCCCACCAAGCTTCGCCTAATAAATACGCGACCTCGCCCCAAGCTCCGTAGCATGTCGCTTCAAGTCGACCAATCGCTGGGGAAGGAGAAGTTTTTAACCGTATCGCCATGTTGAACGATCGCTCGGTAGATGTTGCCGAAACCATAGGGCCGCGAGAACGAGCGGCGTACTCGGCTCTCAACTCCTCTATTGTCGGTGGATTTCCATTGGAATCGATAAAGGCAAGAACAGAGGGTGTGGTCAGAATGGGAAAGAGATCACCGGCATGGGTGTCAGTCAATGGCTCAAAACATAGGTTCTTGCTTTGCATTAGTACTGTCTTTTCGCTCTAGTATAAGCTGTCTAAAGGTTGCACTCACCGGACGCAGACAACCTTGGCGGCAAACCGCCCATTTTGCGACGTTCCGGTGTTAGACGGCGACTGTAATCTAATCTTTTGTCTGTACCTGCAAGTATGCTGGAAGCCTTGTTTTTGGATTAATGATAGCACTTTCAATTTGAGAATTTGTCAGACCAACTGTATCTGATAAGTCAGTCCCCTCTAAATGGGCATTTGTAAATACTGCATCCGTCAAATCTGCATCAGATAGCTTCGATTCTCTTAAAGAAGCATTGGTAAAATTGGCTCCTCGAAGTGATGTTTTTCTAAGTCGAGCTTTATCTAACTGGACAATGACAAGTTTCTGTTTTGCTTCTGCCCCGTTCTCAAGCGGCTAAATCAGGTGGGTCAAGGGTTTTAGACATCTCAGTTTTATTAGCCAGTAATTTAGTCAAAAGTAGAGTGGGTCTAC
>NZ_JAYGIG010000048.1:0-24119 GCF_034932105.1 Leptothoe sp. PORK10 BA2
ACTCCATAATGGAACTGGCTGATTGTAATGGTTTCAGCCAGTTTCGGACATTCCAGACCGTTTGGGTACTGGGATGTTCTTTTTTAGAGACTTTCACCAGTTAGAGATGAACTTCGCACTGTCCAGTAAGATCTATTAACCCGGCATCTTAAGAGAATGCAGAGTGAAAGAGGCAATTAGTACAATGGAAGCATGAATAAACCTGTGATGCTCGCTTACTCGCCACTAATACGCAAGATTATCTACGCCAACAAGCGATTCGCTTACGTCAACAAGGTAAACAATTTGTCGATATAGCCAGCTACGTAGGCGGGCATCGCAATACAGTTTCAGACTGGTGGCAACAATATCAGGAGGAGGGAGAGGCTGCCCTCAGTCAACAGCAGCGAGGTCGCAAAGTTGGGCAAGGACGGACTGACCCAGGAGGAGGAAGAGTACATTGAGCAGTTGATGCAAACGCATTTTCCTGATGAATTGGAGATTAATAGTGCTCTGTGGGCACGGCGAGCGGTGCAAGCATTGATTGAGCATGCGTGTGGGGTAGTGATGCCGATGTTTAGCCGATCAGGTTTCACTTGGAGGTGGTTTACTTATCCTTTGGCTAGATCGGAATAGATGATGATTTCTATGCCTAGAACTAGGATTAGGAGGAGTTCTACAATGCTGAGTATCCATAGGCTGATGGATATTTTGGGGATTAAAATCCAAAAGGCGATCAGACTGATGATGCCTGAAAGGACAAAGGTGAGTTGATCGATAATAAGCTGTTGAATTTTGCGGCGTTTGCGGTTGAGATCGCTACGATGAGCAATTTCCCAACCAAAGATACCGTCGATGGTGGATTGATTAGTCAGTTTAGCAATACGTTCTGTAAGGTCGTAGCGCATGTAGCGACTGAGGGCAGATATCTTTTCGTCGTTGACAAGATAGGTCCAGCCAAGGATGAGACAGACCCAGGGCACAATCAGCAGGGCGTAGTAGTTTTTGTTGGCGAGAGTGAAAGAGAGAATACCGCCGAATACGGCAATGGTGACGTAGAGGAGGTTATCGCGAAAGCCAATACGGGCTGTTTGTTCGGCTTTGAGGGTTTGGTATTCCTGCAGGTAGATCTCAAGCAGGTTGAGGGAATCGATCATGGGATGTTTTTATTTGAGTAGGCGGTCGATTTAGAGCTGGATGGTGGGCATGGTGACAGGGGTGATCGTGTCTGATTTGTGAGTCGTATAGCCCTATGGGCATGGGCAAGCCTAACGCGAAGTGTCGCCCCAACAGAGTTAGCCAACGCTTCTATGCTGCCTTCTCAAAAAATAACAAATGCTGCTGGGGTAACCGATCATCCGTCTTGACCCAAGTTAGACCCACCGCAGCCATTTCCTTTTTCACCTGCTGCTCGCTCATCTTGTGGAGCCGCTTGATCATCACCAACGGATTTTCGGCCCGATATTCTGCCAGGACTAAACGACCACCAGGCTTGAGGGCATCCACTACCCCCGTCATCACCTCTCGAGGGGAGGCAAACTCATGGTAGGCATCCACCATGAGGGCTAAGTCCACCTGGCCTGAGGGCAAATGGGGATTGTCTTCTGCTGCTTGGATGGTTTGTATATTGGTGATGCCTTGGTCATCACGGACCGTTTCCAGCATCTGGATCATTTCTGGCTGCACATCTACGGCGAGGACCTGACCATCCGGCACTTTCTGGGCCATGCGAAAACTCATGTAGCCGGTGCCTGCGCCAATGTCCGCCACCGTATCCGTCGGTCTTAACCCCAGGGCATCTACGGCCAGATCGGGTGCTTCGTCTGTGGCGCGGTTGGGACGCTCTAGCCAAGCGGCTCCCCGATGGCCCATGACCTGGGAAATTTCGCGGCCCATGTAAACTTTGCCGATGCCGTCGCTGCTGGGTTGTTTGTAGCTGTAGGTGCCGTTAGGGGTGATGATATGGGCCTGGGTGCAGCCCAGACAAACGATGGCGATGAATAGCGGCATCAGACGACGGAGGAATCTCAGCACCATGGTTATTACCGACAAAACATTGACTATGGAACATTGTCACAAAAATGTCGGGGCATTGCATGCAATGCCCCGACCGATGGGGTGAAGGTCCCTAATGATGAATATTGGGGGTTCTATTTTTTAGCTGCTGCTGCCTTTTTCTCTTCCAGGTTAAAGAGCACCTGCAGGGTTTCCATGGCTTGCTGGCGGGAGGTGGCATCTTCCTGGGCCCGCAGCTGGGTCATGGGGTCGTGGAGAATCTTGTTGACGATGCCTCGGGAGAGGGCCTCGACCACACTGCGATGCTTGTCGGAGAAGTCCGCCCCCAGACGAGATAGGGCTTTTTCTAGCTCCTGCTCCCGGATGGCTTCTACCTTGGTGCGCAAGCTGCTGATGGTGGATACCGTGTCAAGGGAACTCCACCACTTGAGAAACTGGTTTAGCTCTTCCTCTAGGATACCTTCGGCTTCCTGAGCCATCTGGCGACGGCTGTCTTGGTTTTTGGCTACCACTTCTTTCAGGTCGTCGACGGTGTAGGCTTTGACACCCTCTAGTGCCTCAACGTTTTTGTGGACGTTGCGGGGAACGGAAATGTCGAACAGGCTGAGGGGACGACCGGCTAAGCAAGGCTTGACGTTGTCATGGTCGAGCACCGGCTGATCGGAGGAGGTGCAGGTAAAGACGATGTCGGCTTTGGTGACGGCGGCGCTCATGCTTTCCATGGTGCCGGTTTTGATGTCCACGTGGCTGTACTCGGCGGCTAGGTCATTGGCCCGTTCAATGCTGCGGTTGAGCAGGGTGATGTTGACGGCCCGCTTCGAGACTAGGTGCTTGACTAGCAGGCGGCCCATTTTGCCGGCGCCGATGATGGTGATGTGGCAATTGGTGAAGTCGGGCACCTTCATTTGGGCGAGTTCGGCAGCGGCGGAACTGACGGATACGGCACCAGTACCAATACTGGTTTCGGTGCGGACGCGCTTGCCGGTTTTAATGGCGTCTTTGAACAGACGGCTGAGCACCCGACCGACTCCATTATGCTTTTGGCCTTCGGCGAGGGCATGCTTCACCTGGGCCAGGATCTGACCTTCCCCTAGGACTAGGCTATCGAGGCCGGAGGATACCCGCATTAGATGCATGATGGCGTCTTGCTGGACCAGGATAAATAGGTGGGGGCGGAGTTCATCCACCGGCACATCGCCGTATTCGGATAAAAACTGGATGACTTCGCGAATGCCGTTTTCGGTGTTGACTAGCACCAGGTGCAACTCTAGGCGGTTGCAGGTACTGAGGACGGAAACTTCTCTGACGTGGGGATAGCTGGTGAGTCTTGCGATCGCATCCTCAACCTTAGGTGTGGGAATGCTGAGTTTTTCCCGAACCTCGACTGGCGCAGTCTTATGGCTAAGGCCAATAACGGCAATATTCATTCTTCCTCCCAAAAAGATCCTTTATTAAATGCCCGATACCCCCGCTAGGGGCAATCGCCTTAAAACTTAGCTATGTTCAATCTGACGAAATCTAGCGCCGTATTACTGCAGCACTAGGTTTCATTCTTCTATGACGGTATGAAAAAATGCTCCCCCAACTCAAGGTTTCTCAACAAAAGTCCATCAAATAGTGCTTACCGTTACCAAATGACATATATACAAAAGAACACCCTGGCCATTTGTCAATAGCTAGGGCGTTCTTAAGGAACATAAATTCCGTTTAATCCCCTGGGGAGGGGGGCTTAGGCCACTACTTCAGAGAAACGTAGCTGGGGTTCTCTTTCATGTGGATAGTATCCACAAAGCGAGCGGTCTTGGACTGGTTGGAAATAACCAGGGACTGGGTGCGGGAGCCGCCCTTGAAGAAGCGAACACCGTTCATCAGCAGACCTGGGGTAATGCCACAGCCAGCAAACAGAACCGTTTCACCACAGGCCAGCTCTTCAGCGGTGTAGACCTTGTCAGGATCGGTGATACCCATGGAAGACAGGCGCTCTAGGTTAGCTTCCTTGCTTTCCCCGATCAGACCGGTTTTCACAATGGCAGGATCATAAATCAACTGGCCTTGGAAGTGACCGCCCAAGCAACGCATGGCGGCAGCGGAGATCACGCCTTCAGGAGCCGCACCAATACCCATGAGGGCATGGGTGTTAGTCCCGGCAAAACCACAGGCAATGGCAGCGGACACGTCACCGTCGCTGATGAGGCGAACGCGGGCACCGGCATCCCGGATTTCCTTGATGAGGTCGTTGTGGCGCTCACGCTTCATGACCACAACCACCAGCTCATCGATGCCACGGTCAAGACACTCAGCCAAGATTTTGAGGTTCTCGGTGGCGGACTTATTAATGTCCACCTTGCCTTTTGCCGCCGGGGGAGCGGCCAACTTCTTCATGTAGAAGTCAGGTGCGGCAAACAGACCACCCTTCTCGGAAATGGCCAATACGGCCATGGAGCCGGGCTGACCATAGGCGCAAAGGTTAGTACCTTCACAGGGGTCAACGGCGATGTCAATTTCAATCAGCTCGTCGGGGTTGCAAAATTCAGCGGCATTGGGCTGGGTACAAACACCCACCTCTTCGCCGATATAAAGCATGGGAGCATCGTCGCGCTCACCTTCACCAATGACGATTCTGCCGCGCATGTGGATCTTATTCATGCGCTCACGCATGGCTTCTACAGCCACCTCGTCAGCAATATCCTTTTCCCCTTTACCCATCCAGCGAGCGGATGCGATCGCAGCCTGCTCAACAACTTCAATAATTTCTAACCCAAGGGTACTTTCCACTGCGTATTTCCTCCAAACTGCCTGCTATTACCAAGACGGCGCTGCCCATCATCAGTATGGCTTCCGGAGGCACTGCGAACTAGCCAGCTCTCCAGAATCATTCCTAGAATCAGTAGCGGCGTTAAGACTATTTGAGCGCCTTTGATAGTTTCAGAATATCAGACCAAGGGGGCACCTTTCTTGCTGTCTACAACACCCAAAACGGTTGACTCAACGCCTCTAAACCCGGTTCATCCGCCCCTAAACCCAGCCAGACCAGCGATCCATAACGCCCCTAAAGCCTTATGCCATCAGAGCTTGAGCCTAAGTATTTCTACTCACCAAAGGGCTCCGGTTTCGGGTGAATATTCTATTTTCGACCGACTAAATTAAACAAATTTCGTCCGAAAAAATATCGACGTAATCTATTCAGCTAGGGAAATATCAGAAAAACTGCTGACGATGCTAGTCTATTGAGACTAGCGGAAGCCGCAGGCAGGATTTATGGAATGGCACGTTACCGATGCACAGAGTTTACGCATCATTGACCAAGAAATTGGTCAACATACGTTTGCGCCCGCAGAATATGAAATCGTCCGTCGGGTAATCTACGCCACCGCAGACTATGAGTACAAAAGCCTGATCCAATTTTCCGATCAGGCCCTGCCTTCTGGGGCTGCCGCCTTGGCCGCTCGCACCACCATCATTGTGGATAGCCCCATGGCCCAAGCCGGGATTACCCCCCGGCTGCAAGAAACCTTTGCTAACCCGGTGTATGGGGCCATGGATGCCATCACCCGGCCCCAAAATGATCAGTCCAAAGCCGCTTGGGGCATTGAAACCCTGGCTAAGCGATATCCAGAGGCCATCTTTGTCATCGGCCATTCCCAACCGGCCCTGAATAATTTGGTCCAGCTGATCGAAACCGATGTGATTCGCCCCTCGTTGGTGATTGCCACCCCCGCCGGTTTTTTAGAAGCCGAAGTCACCAAGGCGCGGTTAAAAGATAGCCTGATGCCCAGCATCTGTATCGGCGGTCGCAAAGGCAGTACCGTCGTCGCCGTGGCCATTGTCAATGGCCTGATTGACCTGGCCTGGAAAGCCTACGGCAGTAAGACTGGCTGACACCTAACCCACTAAAACCTCCATCCGTTCTGCAATCAGGGCATAGAAGGGATCGCTGCTGGCCAGGCCCATCATTTGGAGCAGGGGATTCATGGGGGGGCCTTGGTTGGCGATCACCTCCGATTGGCTAAAGCCTTTGACCGAGGCAAAATAGCGTTTGACTAGGGCGATGTGGCTGGCATCACTGCCGTCTCGCCAGGCTGCGATCGCTTTTTGGTAAAACATACGATTGGAGAAGCTGACAATAGCAATGCCACCGGGTTTGAGCACGCGATAGATTTCGGCAAAGACCGCTTCAGGATGCTGTAGATACTGCACCGAAACGGTGTTGAGCACAGCATCAAAAGTGCGGTCTGCAAACGGCAGGGTTGGATTTTCGTTGAGGTTTTGCACAAAGTAATGATCCAGCCTGGGATTTTTGGCCAGTTCCTCCGCGTTCATGCCATGACCTTCCACCCGCTCAAACTCCATATCGCTGGGGAGGTGAGATACCCAGCTGCTCATCATGTCGAAAATACAGCTGTGGGGGGTGAGCCGTTCTTGATATAGCTCGGTCAGCTGCTGAATAAACCGTTCATCCACATGGGTGACTAAACGGGGGGCGCTGTAGAACAGTGCATCATTGGATTCGTCAAGTTTTTGACGCTGATTAGCGGCAAGCATAGATTTGCAAGGGTATTTGAAGCAGACTAGGTCTACCTGTTAACCTAACCCACTGGCTACCCACGTTTCTAGGGCTCGGCCCACTATGTTAGGGCCAGGGCTTGTCTAAGATAAAGTAAAATCGCTCCTACCCTGCTCTGCCATGGCGACTGTGCAAGAACGGCTCATTCCCCAGACCCCACGACGATCCTTGGCGCGGGCCTATTGGCTTGGGGGATTAGTTGCGATCGCACTGATCCTCAGCCTGGACATCCTCACCTACTTCCTGGCAGAAGGCCTGTGGTTCCGCTCCATCGACTACCTAGACGCCTTTTGGCTACGGCTGCAGACACAGCTCTGCTTAGGTCTCACAGCCTTTGGGGGCAGCTTGCTGTTTGCCGGAATGAACCTATGGCGGGCCCAAGAGCTCAGCTTTGACGACTACTGCATTGTTCCCAGCCAGGAAAACCGGCGGCAGGGCATCGGCCTGGGGCGGCTCTTCCCCGTCGCTTGCACCCTCGCCCTGCTGTTGGCCGCGTCGGTGTTATACCACGGCCAACTGGCCCTAGCTCGCTGGCACTACATCACGGTCGAGCCCCTGCCCACGCTCCCCCTGTGGCTCAACATCGACACCCTGTGGCCCATCCTGAAACCCTTAATTACTCAGCCCTGGCAGGGGGCGCTCCTCCTAGCCATGGGACTCGGGTTCCTGCTCTATCCCCGAGTTGGGGCGGCCATCTCCACCCTCAGCCTCAGCCTCAGTTTTAGCCTGGTGCTGGCATCCCAGTGGTCACGGGTCTTACCCGCCTTAAACCCCACCAGTTTTAACCAGAGCGATCCCCTGTTTCATCAGGACATTAGCTTTTATATTTTTCGGCTGCCCGTGCTCGAACTGGGGGAATTTTGGCTGTCGGGGCTATTTCTCTCCACGTTGGTGGCCGTGACCCTAGTCTATTTACTTGCTGGCAAAAGCCTGAGCCAGGGACGGTTTGTCGGCTTCTCAGCCCCCCAACAACGGCACCTCTACGGGCTGACCAGTGCCCTGCTATTAACCACGGGCTTCGGCTACTGGCTCGGCCGCTACGAACTGCTCTATTCCTCTCAGGGTGTCACCTACGGAGCTAGCTACACCAATGTCCTAGTGGACTTACCCGTCCACACCGCCCTCAGTCTGATCATCCTCGGTCTGGCCTTTGTCGCCCTGGTGCGGGCGATGCTGGGCTCCATGACGCGCCAGCTCAGCCACCAGTCCAGCTATCAGCTACCCGCCTTTGCCAAGCTCCTGGTCATCTATCTGATCATTGCCCTCCTGAGCGAAGCTGTCGCACCTTGGGTAGTACAGCGATTGGTGGTGCAGCCCAATGAATTTAAGCGGGAAAAGCCCTACATTGAGCGCTCCATTGCCTTTACCCGTGAGGGCTTTAATCTCACCAATATTCAAGATGAGAATTTTGTCCCCAAAAATAACCTCACGGCAGAAAAGTTAAGCAACAACGATCTCACCGTGCGGAATATTCGGTTATGGGACACCCGACCCCTGCTAGAAAGTAACCGACAACTCCAAGAGATTCGTTCCTATTACGAATTTGTCGATGCCGATGTGGATCGCTATACCCTCACCAAGGCCGACGGCACTACGGAACGGCGGCAGGTGCTGATCTCCGCCCGTGAGCTAAACTCCACCCAACTGGAAGAGACTGCCAAAACCTGGGTGAATCAACACCTCACCTACACCCACGGCTACGGTTTTACCATGAGCCCGGTGAATACGGCTGCTGTCGGCGGCCTGCCGGACTATTTCATCAGAGACATTGCCCATGAACCCAGCAATGACGATGTGGCCCGCAGTATTCCCATTGGGCGGCCTCGGATTTATTTTGGCGAGTTAACCAATACCTATGTGATGACCGGCACGCGCGTGCCCGAACTGGACTACCCCGGAGAAAACAACAATATCTATACCACCTATGGGGGGAAGGACGGCATCAGTCTTGGGCACCTGTGGCAGCGGCTGCTCTATGCCAAGCACCTGGGGGATTGGCAAATGTTGTTTACCAACGACTTTACCCCCGAAACAAAACTGTTGTTTCGCCGCAATATTCAAGAGCGGGTAAAACAGATCGCACCGTTTCTACAGTTTGATGGGGACCCATATCTGGTGGTGGCCGATGCCCAGGCCCAGGCCGACTCCGATCACTCAATACCCATCGATCCTGAGGGCAACTATCTCCACTGGATGATTGATGCCTATACCACCAGCGATCGCTATCCCTATTCCGACCCAGGGGGACAACCCTTTAACTACATTCGCAATTCCGTCAAAGTGGTGGTGGATGCCTACAGTGGCGCAGTGTCCTTTTACGTGGCCGATGCCGACGATCCGATTATTCAAACCTGGGCGCAGCTGTTTCCGAAGCTGTTCCAACCCCTAGACACCATGCCCCCAGCCCTGATGGCCCACATCCGTTATCCCGAGGACTATTCCCTAATACAGTCCAACCAGCTGCTGGTTTACCACATGACCGATCCACAGATTTTCTATAACCGGGAAGATACCTGGCGGGCTCCCAATGAAATCTATGCCAATGAGTTCCAGGTGGTGGAACCCTACTATCTGATCATGAAACTGCCCCAGGAGGAGGAAGAGGAATTTGTGCTCCTGCGGCCGTTCACCCCATCCCAGCGGAATAACCTGATTGCTTGGCTGGCGGCGCGATCCGATGGCAGCCAATATGGCCGCATGCTGCTCTATCTGTTCCCCAAGCAGGAACTGGTGTACGGCCCTGAACAGATCGAAGCCCGCATCAACCAAGATCCAGAGATCTCCCAGCGCATATCCCTATGGAATACCCAGGGCTCCCAGGCCAACCAAGGCAATCTGCTGGTAATTCCCATCGAAGAGTCACTGCTGTACGTGGAGCCGCTCTACTTAGAAGCAACGCAAAACCAGTTGCCAATTTTAGCTCGGGTGATTGTAGCCTACCAAAACCGCATCGCCATGGGGGAAACCCTAGAGCAGTCCTTGCAAGCCATCTTTAAACCGAAGCAGCCCCAAGATTCCACCATCCTGAGGGACCTAGACTTAGAGCCGCTGAATTAGGCTGGGCTGGTCGTACTTTGTATACAACCTTTGTATGCAACCTTTGTATGCAACCTTTGTATGCAACAACAGACACCTTGCATATTTTTGCCTAGTTGAACCTAGTTAATAATATGGGGTTATCTGTGGTGGCATCTGTAGGGCATTTAGGGGACATCTGTAGGGCATTTAGGGGGCATCTATGGGAACGAACCAAGCTCACAACCTGAAATTCATCCTATGAAATTCGGGTTTGAGAGGTACAAACAGTAGCATTATGAACGAAACAGTTGGGAATTTGAAGTTAGTCCCGTCGGGCTAACTTTCAGTGAAACGTTTGCGATTTGATTGTTCGCTGGCATGCTCCTATGAGTCCACTGGTCGTATTAAATCTAGGCACAGGCAACTGTGAAACGGGTTTATCTGGAGTCACCGCTCGGCTGTGGCTTGAGGGTAATCAGGTGCCCGTTCAATATATCGGTAGTTTGCCTCCGGCTCCGGCTCTCCCTAAGCTATATCGGGAATGGCAACGGTTTTATGAAGCCCTGCACAATCCTTTTGGGTCCGGCCCTTCGATGCGCAGCTCCATTGAGTTTGAGCCAGATGGGTTGACAAATGTATCGAGGGCTGATTTTTGGCAGCTGTGTGAAAAACTCAAAGAGGAGATCAACAATTGGCTACATTCTCCTGAGTTTCGGACCATTGATCAACAGCTACGAACCCAGCTAGATCCCAAGGAAAGTATTCGGTTCATCATTGAAACTGAAGATCTTTTACTGCAGAAATTACCCTGGCATCTCTGGCAGTTTTTTGAACATTACGGTAAGGCAGAGATTGCCTTAAGTGTTCAACAATATGGAAAAGTACAGGCACTGCCCGCCCAGGTTAAGCAGCGGATCAGGATTTTGGTGATTTTGGGCCATAGTAAGGGGATCAATGTGCAGCCAGATCGGATGATCCTAGAAGACTCCGGTGCTGAAACCATTGTCCTAAACGAGCCAATGCGGGCAGAGCTGAATCAGCATCTATGGGACGAGAAAGGGTGGGACATTTTCTTTTTTGCTGGGCACAGCACCAGTCGAGGCGAGGGGCAAATCGGGGAGTTGTTTCTCAATGGTCAGGAACGGTTATCGATTGACCAATTGAGACATGCCCTGAAGGCTGCCATTAGTCGTGGTCTCAAACTGGCTATTTTTAATTCTTGTGATGGGTTAGGGCTGGCGCGGGCATTGGCGGATCTCAACCTACCCCAGCTGATTGTGATGAGAGAACCGGTGGTGGATCAGGTAGCCCATACGTTTCTGCAAAACTTTTTGCAGGTGTTTGCTCGAGGAGAACCTTTTTATACGGCAGTGCGAACGGCGCGGGAACAATTGCAGGGGATCGAGACTAAATATCCCTGTGCCAGTTGGTTGCCGGTGATTTTTCAGAATCCGACGGAAGCGCCCCTCAGCTGGCAGAGACTCTCGAACCAAGTGGTAAAATTGTCACCCATCGAGGAGCAGCTGAAGCCCCAGCGTCGGCCCCTGGAGAGAAGAAAGACAACGTTGCGCCATGGCTTGTTGGCCAGCCTAGCGGTAACAATTCCCTTAGTATTGGTGAGGGCCTTGGGGCTGTTGCAACCGGTGGAGCTAAGGGCCTACGACCATCTAGTGAGAGCACGGCCAACGGCGTGGGACCATCAGGATGCGCTGGATTCACGCCTTTTGGTGGTGGAGATCGATGAGAAAGATACTAACCAGTATGGCTATCCGGTCAAAGATGATGTGCTGGCTAAGGCATTGGCAACGTTGGCAGACTATCAGCCTCGGGCCATTGGGGTGGATATGCATCGGTATCAGGCCAATGAACCGGGGAGAAAGCAGCTGATCGAACAGTTTAATAACTCTCCTAACCTGATTACGGTATGTTCTTTTGATCAAAAAGATCGATTACTGCTGGGCTATCCGCCTGAATTTTCGACTCAGCAGGCGCAACAACAGGTGGGGTTTAGTGATTTAGAGACGGATGGTGCTTATGATCGCAATCGTCCGGTGGTGCGTCGTCAGTTGTTGTCCTACAGCCCTAGGTTGGGGGATGTTTCGCAAAACTGTGTCACACCCTACAGCTTGAGTTTAAGCTTAGCGCTACGGTTTTTGCAGGGGGAAGGGACTGAACCCTTGGGGGGAAATGACGATGAAAAATGGCAATTGGGACCTGTTGTTTTTGATCGATTGGCGACGCGGGCTGCGGGCTATCAACAGTTGGATGGTCAAAGCAGTCAGATTTTGTTGAATTATCGTTTTACCCCTAAGCCTGCGCCACGGGTCTCCCTGACGGAAGTTTTGGCGGGGCAAGTAGGGGCGGATGAGGTGCGCGATCGCATCGTTCTGATGGGGGTCATTGACCCCATTGGTCAGGACTATCAGGAAACGCCCTATGGTCAGCTGCCGGGGGTGTGGGTCCATGCCCACGGGGTGAGCCACCTGCTGAGTGCGGTGTTGGATCAGCGGCCCCTGATGTGGATGCTGCCCCAGTGGGGCCAGTGGCAATGGGGGGACATGCTGTGGATTTGGGGGTGGGCAATGGTGGGGGGAGTTTTAGGGTGGCGACTACGCTCGACCCTATGGTTGGGCATTGGCGGAGTGGTGGCGGTGCTCGGTCTACGCCAAATCTGTCTGGTAATTTTAGTGCAAGGAGGATGGGTGCCGTTTATTCCGGCCCTGTTAGCATTGGCAGGGACCGCTGGTTTGTTGTTAGTCTATCGGCGTGGCGCCCTACACGCCATCAGGGGTAAGTTGTCTAATCGTTTGACCTGGAAATCTTAATTAACTATGAGGACTTGAAAGATGCGATCGCAAAACCGTTTAGCCCCCGCCAGTTTTACGTTGGCACTACTATTTAGTCACCTAGGCTATGCCCCCTTAGCCGCCGCTATTCCCCAGGAGATTGCCGCCCATGGCGGCCATTCTCAGCAAGCGAATTTGCCACCGGCACCATCCACCCCACCACCAAACGGCCAACGCAGACCAGGGGGAAGTCTTGGTCCTGAGTCCGTCTGTTTCCAAACACCGCAGCCCCTAACGGCCATCACCCCCGTTGATGTGCATGGCAAAACCATATCCGACCAGCCCACCTTCTGGTTTTACACGCCCTACACAGCCGCTGATGTGGCCCAGGGTGAGTTCTCCATTCTGACGCAGGATGAACAGCAGGAAGTTTACGCCGCCGCATTTAAGCTACCAGATCAACCAGGGTTGTTCAGCATTACCCTGCCCGCCGATCAGGCCGCGAGTCTGGAAAAGGGAGCCTACTACCATTGGTATCTGATCCTAGACTGCACTGCGGAGGCTGACTCCCAAAACAAGTTAAGTATTGATGGCTGGATACAACCCGTGGCGGCCACCCCTGAGCTAGAGGAGAATATTGAGACTATTTCTTCAGAGCTCTGGTACGACACCATTGATTATTTATTGGACCAAGTAGAGAATTCACCTAGGGAGATACCGCTCTGGGTGGAGCTACTGGAGGCCGTTGACCTGGATGAGTTTACCCAGGTACCGGTGGTGGGTCCCGTCATGATGATCGATGGTTAAGGGCCACGGTAGATCTATTGTTCTACAGCAGGGGTGATCAAACAATAGATCTACAGCCAGTTCCCCACTAACACATAGGTGGCCCACACGTGGGGGGCCGGGTAATCTTTCATCAGGGCTAGCTGAGCCTGGTGCAGGGCCTGGGCCCGAGTGGTGCCATCTTTTTTTAGCTCTTGGTAAAACTGGACCATCATTTTGGTATTCGGCTCATCCTGGGCCTCCCACAGGGTGGATAGGGTGCTGCGTGCCCCCGCCCGCACCGCAATCCCGGCCAAACCTAGGATAGCGCGATTATCCCCGGTAGCCGTTGAACAGGCACTGAGGACCAGTAACTCGATGGGGGATTCCCCTTGACGGCTACCGATCTGGATCAGATCCCCCAGCTCCTGCCCCAGGATTAATTCATCGTAGGCCACGATAAATGTCTCCTCAGGATCGGAACTAAACACCCCGTGGGTTTTGAGATGGATGCCTGAGAAGTTGCCCGTACTCAGCTGCTCCTGCAGCGTCATGCCATTAAAGTCTTCATTGGTAATGGGGGGTTGGGGACCAAAAAGCTGACTCACCGCATCCAGTTCTGCATCTAGCTTTTCAATGGCAGAAAAGTTCCGTCCTTCGATACTTTGGGGCTGGCCCACGCCCCCGGTAAACACTTTGAGGTCTGGAGGCAGCGGTGTAGGCTTAAACAGCTCTAATTCAGGAGCAATGGCAATCGTGTATTTTTCCAACAGGTATTGTTGGCCATTGTGCAATACCGCCATGGGAACATTGCGCAGGGACCCATCCAGCACAAAGACTAGGGTTTCAATTTGATTTCGCTCCAGGTCTGCCTCCAGGGGACGAATCAACCAGTCGTAGACCAGCTGGGCCGTTTTGATTACCTTGGGGGTGCGGTTGGGAGCTACGCTTAAATCAGTTTGCAGTTGTTTTAAAGTAGCTTCTACGGTTGCTTGATCCATGGGAAAGGAGGTGAACCGTTTCTGGCCTTGGATCTGGGAAATAACCCCCAGACGATTTTCTAAAATGATCGGGTAAAGAATGGCCGTGTTGGCGGCGGCCTCGAACTGGTTAATGGGGGCAGTAGTGCCTAAGCTGCAACGGAGAAAGTTTTCTAACTCGCTGAGTTGAAGATTGTCAATTTGTTGGATGGCCAGGTCTAAGTTTTGTTTAATGGGACCATTGTTGTTGTCATCACTGAGCAATAATTCCACCAGTTCCCGATAAACGGGTTCGACGTTATCGCGAAAGGAAAACTGAACCTCTGCATCGATAAAGAGCAGATCTTGACGCACCAGGGACAGAGTTTCCACGGCCCCCTGGTAAGATGCAATGGCTTTATCCGGTTGTTGTTGTTGTTTAAATAACCGGCCCTGTTGCCATTGCCAACGATAGCGACCATTGGGATAGTCGTTGGTGATGGTGAGCTGCAGTGCTTTCTGGGTCAGGGCCTGGGCCTTGGGCCAGTCAGCATTGAGTTCGTACAGTTCACCCCGCTGCCCCAGGGCATAGGACTTGGCAATGGGATCGGCCAATGCATCAGCCTGTTGGGCCGCGTTGATTAAAAGGGTATCGATGTCGGCTGATGTCGCTAGGGTGCTGGCTATAGTTGTGGGCAACGGCGAGACTGGTTCGGTGGCTTGTTTTCTGCCCTGGTGTGGGATGTCTGCCATCACCATTAAGCGGACCAAACTTTTCGCAAAATTGAGCTGGGTATAGATGGCGGTGCGGCTAGGGGACAAGGCCGTGGCGGTGCCGGTGGGAGGTAATATCCGGAACCAGATCTGGGGCCATAAAGCCTCAGCCTCAGACCATTTTTCCAGGTCAATCAACAGACTTAACTGATTGACCTGGGCCTGCAGCTGGGTCATGGGGGCATAGTCACCTGCTGCCACTTCCCCGTATGCCTGGAGGGCCGATTCCCGATGGGCTGCTGCTGCAATTTTACCAATGGCGCTGGTGCCATCCCCCAGAGCGCGCTCAGCATTGCCCAGATCCATCAGGACAGGCCCCCGTAGGGTATCCAGGTGGTTGGCCTGGATAATGTCCAGACTTTGCCGTAAGTATGATTGGGCGTCGAGCAGTTGGCCAAACTGTCGTTGGGCATTGCCCAGGTGCCATAGTCCAGCAGCCCGGAGGGTGGGATCGAGCTGGGAATTTTGTAAACGCTGGTAGACCTGTTGTTCCAGAATAGTTTTTGACCGCAGATGTAGCCCTAAGGTTTGTAGGGCCTTTGCCTGGTTGATCAAACTGAGGACAATGCCATGGTCATGGCCTGCTCGCTCATAGGCGGCGGTGGTCTCTTGCCAAGTGGCCAGGGCGGACTGGGTATCGCCTTGGGTCCATTCTAAGCGGCCTCGGGCATTGAGGGCTTTGGCGATGGTCTCCCAATAGTCTGCAGAGGGGGAGGTATGGGCAAGGGTTTTAAGGATGTGGAGACTTTGGTGAATGGCATCGGTGGCCTGGTCGAGTTGCCCCAGGTGTTGATGGGCGAGGGAGAGATTACTCAATAGGAGGGCCTGGTGCAGGTCTTGGGTGGCGGCATTGGTGAGGGCTTGGGTCCAGGACTGGATAGCGGCGGCAAATTGTTCTGCTTGGTAGTGACGAATGCCATCTTGGAGTAATGACAAGGTGGCTTGGGCGACGGGGGAATGGTTGTTTTTTGTGGTGGTTGGCAGGGGGGGAAGGATATCGTCATCGTCTGTGGAGAACGCCCTGGCGGTCGCGCTTTGGAAGGTAGTGCTATCTGTAGATCCCCACCTGTCAGGCGATCCTACGAAGGGAGACATCCGGGATGGCTGTGTCGCTGTTGCAGATGGGGAGTGCTCTGGGGCTGTAGCCGGAGAGAAAAGGTCACGGCCTACGGTAGCTATGGCCGGGGTCTGAGAAGTAATAACAAAGCTGAGGAGTGCTAATAGGAACAAGCGGAGACAGAGGCGTCCTAGTTTCACAGGGGGAGGCTGCATATCAAGATATTCCGGGGGCAGATATTCTTTGGCATAAGCTTTGGTCGGCGAGGGGTTCGGCGACTAATACGATTTCGCCTTGGGCATTTCTTCGCCAGCCCTGGGCTTCGGTCATTGTCTGGGGAGATACAGCAGCAGCCTGATGAGAGGTATCAGGCGGGGCTACATCAGCCTGCTGAGAAACGGTTTGGCCGGGTGGGTAGATATCATCTTGGAGGCCAGGGCTACTGAGGGAATCATAGGGGCCGGGGGCAACGCCGCTGCGGCCTGAGGCGATAAATTGACTCGTGCCGTTACCACTGGCCTGACAACCCTGGGCAATTTCAGGGGAGCTGGGGGCCGCCGCTAGGGTGTTGGTACCTTGGATGGGGTCTACCTGCAGGTTAGTAATGATGACTTCGCCGTTGATGCCGGTGCCGGAGCTGGCGTCGAGGTCGTTGGTCATATTGCCCTGGACAGCAATATTCTCGGCAAGGTTAAAGAGAGCGTTGGTTTGGATGGTGATGAGGCCACCGTTACCGGCTTGGGCGCTGGCCTGGATGTCGTTGCCGTTAGGACCATCGGCGAAAAGGGCGATAATAAAAGGGGCGGTGATGTCGACGTTGCCGCCGTTGGCATCGTTGAAGGCTTCAGCAGAGATCAGGCTGTCGCCCCTGAGGAGGAGGACGTTGGCTATGTTTAGGTCGATATTGCCTTCTTCCCCGGCTTGGGTAGAGGCGAGAAGTTGACCACCCTTGAGGATAGCGATGGCTGAGGTGACTTCTAGGGTGCCGCTGTCGCCGGTGCTGTTGCCACTGACTTCGACTCGGGCTCCGTCTTGGACTCTGAGTAGGCCATCGGTCTGAAGGAAGACATCGCCTGCGGGACCTGAACCGGTGGACCGGCTGGAGAGGCTGCCATCGCCACTGAGGATAACAGACTCGGGGGCTGTGACCAGAATTTGGCCACCAGTACCACTGCCGCTGGTAGCAGCGGAGATCTCGGCTCCCTCTTGAAAACGGATGGTCAGTATTGCTCCATTATCAGTGGCTCCCAGCGCAATTAAGCCTGCGGCAGCATCTCCTTGGGTTTCTGCTAGTAGACCTGTGTTTTCCCCGGATAAATTAATTTGAGTAGCGTTGATCATCACATCGCCACTTTGTGTTGCTGCATCAGCTGTAGTCGTGGCAGTCGCTGAGATTCTGGAACCTGCATCTGCGGTAAGTTGTACAGTACCAATGTCAATATCTCCACCCGCACCAGCTGCACTTGTTTCCGCAGAAATAAAACTATCGGAAAGGGAAACTAAGTCAGCATTATTAATCAAAATGGCACCACCATCCCCTGCCCCAGAAGTACTAGAGGTCAGTTGAGCGTTATTTTCCAGAGATAGAAGCTGGGTATCGATGGTAATAATGCCGCCTTGCCCTGTAGCATCCGAATCAGCACTTCCTTCCTCATTAACGGCTGCTGAAATGACACTGTCATCAACAAATAATGCTGCGGTAGTAATTTCTATATTGCTAGCATTGGCTTGTCCAAAGGTTTCACTTGAGATAGAGCTTTCACCACTCAAGGAAACAGAATCTTGGGCTTCAATAGTCAAGGCACCTGAGGACTCTAGATTGACTGCTTCACCCCTGGTGAGAATAGATATCGTTGAACCACCATTGAGCGAGAGTATATTAGTTTGAATCTGAATTTCACCGACATTCCCAACTGCCTCACCAAATGAATCAGCATCACTACGGATACTACTACCTAAATCAGAAGCATTGGTACTTCTATCGAGGGAAATTGTCTCAGCATCTAAAAAAATTTGTCCAGCATTGCCCGTACCACGGGTAGTAACTGATAAGTTGCCACTAATTAAGGAAATGTCTCCAGCAATAATTTCTATACTGCCGCCTGAACCGGGGCCAGCAGAAAAACTGGCAATAGTGCTGCCATTTTGAATTGTCACAGAGTCATCTGCACGTATCACTATAGTTCCAGCATTTTCTACGCCACTAGTATTGCTTTCAATGTCACTTCTATTAAGAGAAAGAGAGTTTGCATTGATGGTAATCTTGCCAGCCCTACCGCTAGAGATATCAGACAAATTGATATTTGTATCATTTATGCTGATATCAGCTAGCGATGCATCGTCTGCATAGCTCAAGCTGAGAGTGTCACCGTTAATATCCAGGCCCACGACACTGGAGCTGCTGACACCCCCTAGTGCAATTTGGCCGCCAGGAGCCCTTAGAGGAAGTCTCCTGGAGCTATTAGTAGGATCACGTTCCAGGATCACGTTGCCCCCCAATAGGATTAAACTTTTGCCTTCTTTAACCTTTAAACCATCAGTCAGAAAAGGGTTCACAGGGTTACGGGCAATGGACTGATTGACAATGGGTTGAGGGGCATCTTGGGTAAACAGAAAGGCGGATGGATTGACCGTCAACAATGCCGGATTACTGGTAGTATCGATAGCACTAAAGAGTCCTTGGCCACCAAACTGAATGGCATCTGCTGTTGTAGCCACAAAAGAGCCACCAATATCTAAACCACCTCTGGGGCCAATGGTAATGCCCTCAGGATTAATCAAAAAAAGATTGGCATTATTGTTGGTGCTGCTAGTACGAATCCGACCATCAATAATAGAAGCGTTTGCGCCTGTTACCCTGGCTACAATGTTTTGAATCGTCGGGCTATGTTCAAATATGACTATGCCATCGGTGGAAACTGAAAATTGATCAAAGCTATGAAAAAGATTCGGATTGGTCGGGGTACTTATGCCTCCACCGATGGTGCAACTCGGCAAGCACGACTCTGTACCTGAGGTCAGCGTTGTCCCAGTTGTACTATCGGGTAGAACCTGCCCCAAAGCCACTTTGGGAAATAGCAGCATACAGCCAATAATGTTACTGGCAATCCAGGCTCTACATAAATACTGCTTATCAGACAAAGCTGTACCCCAGCGCTTGATAACCTTTCCTCTAATAAGGATACATGGTGTGTACAGCTATCAAGTTGCTTGTGACAATATTAAGCACAATAATTCCTGGGTCAGCCCACTTAAAAGGCTGCTACCCAGGAATTATAGATACTAATCATTATGCTCAGCGTTTGCTATGAAGCCATAGACAGAGACCATCCTAGTTGCCAAGCTAAGAGCTTACGGGATCACATTATCACATTGTACTCTACAGTAATTGGCCCCATGGCAGTGCTAAGCACACGCTGATAACCGATTTGGTTTGGATTTGGAGTAATTGAATTTGGGCATGTATCAATATGTGACCCATACATATAGAGCTTCAGGTTTCCGGTAGAAACAAAGCTTTTGCTGTTGGGTGGACAGTTTGTCCATTGATTGGCCGTAGGAAATGTCATAGTCGTCATCGAAGCACTGTCAAAGCGGATCTCTGCAACTGTGTTAGGAGGAAAACTTGGATCGGTCTTTGCTCGGATCAGTGAAAGCGTTGCCATTGTTTTATTTCTTTGGTGTTGATATGGACCTGTTGTAGTGATGAAGAGAGGAACAATACCCGGTTAGTAGCCCAAATTTAGGACGTTTGTGGCTATAACCCATTCCTCAATGACGATTCAGCTAGTTATATGATGCGTTCTTTTATAGGCTTTTGCGCAGTACCCAATTGGGTACTTTTTCTACACAGCCCAGAGCTATTTCAAACAAAAAAGCTACAGGTTACTTTTTTGCATCATTACCCACAAAACAGCCCGCCGTCGTCGTTAGCCAGGTTAAGCTCCCCGTAGGCTGGGATCACCCCCAGCCAAACATTTGCTGCAACACCCAAAGCTTCTCCACCCAGCATCCCCTGGGATCACCCCCGACCGCACCTTTGCATTCAACACCCACATCCTTGCAACCCAGCATACCCCGCCGTAACCGCCATCGAAATTCCATCCATCCGATCCCCACCCATGGCATATTTCAATGACAGCCATTGGTCTTAACGCGAAACCAATTCTGTCGGGGAGGATAACAACTCAAAGCGAGACGTTTTCCCAAGGATAGTATTCAGAAGTCAGGAATCAGGTTCTCACTGGCTTCTGGCCTCTGATTCCCCACCTAGCCAGGATCTTCCGGCTTAAGTTGATACCCACGGGAACTACATTCATTGCAATCCGATCCGTCATCGCCTGAGGAACTGGCCATATACCCATATCATGAGCAATTCCGCTAGTATATCTCTGGCCACCGACGGTCAACTGGCTAGTTTATCGGTGTAATCATTCTCCCCAAAGGAAACTAGCTCCCGCTTGGCATAGGCATTTTTCATATGCTTTTTAACCGTATTGATCGCTATGTGGAGCTTCGCCGCAATTTCTTGATACCGTAAGCCGAGGCGATGAAAAATCCACACATCCGCTTCACGGGGACTCAAGTCATACCGAATGGCTTCTGTAATCGCCAGATTCTGCCAAGAACGCTTTTGGTTTTCTAAAATCACCAGAATGTAGGGATCAACCCGATTGTTCACTGTGAACCACCGGGCTCGAATGCGGAACTGATCCTGCGAACTCTGTAACCACAGTTCTGATTCTGCCGTGACCGGAGGCAAAGCCACATTGCTGCGGCTTTGGATCAGAATCTGGCAGGTTTCCCAGATTTCCTGGGGCACCTGGTGGATGCAAGGCTGATTTTGGGCGATGCGATCGCACATCCTCCTAGCCGCGTCATTACTATGCAAAAGCCGCCCTTCTTGGGTTAGCACCAGAATGCCATCAATCCAATTAGCCAAAATAGCAGTTTCTATTTCATCGGGGGACGGTGAAAAAATCTGGGGCAATGGGGAGAATGGATGGGGGGCTCTCTTAACCGGAGCAGGCGACATACTGGATGGTTGGATGATCATGATTCTCTCACAGGCTGCAAAAACGAGCCACAGAAACACAAGATTTCCGAGGCTCAGTTGGGGGCTCAATAACGTTGTAGATGCGAGGTACTAATGATTGATATGAGCGAGAACCAAAAAATATGCGTATTTCTATCCAAACAACGATTAACGTTTGCATTGCTTAATATAGTTTGGGGCCTATAGCTCAGGTCAGAGGGGATCGCTTCACCTCACTGGCAGCATCTTTGATTTTGGGCTCCCTACGTTTTGCTAGGGAATTGGCTGTAGGGGATTAGAACCCGCACATTGCTCGCACATCGATGGGGGTCGTTAATAGGTGAGGATATTTCACATCCCCTAACCGTTTGCCCTGGTGGTAGTGATACGCCATCAGACATTGGGGCATATCGTCTGAGCAGTGTACTTGCACTGGCTGGAGTTGTCCCAAAAGTCTGGCCTGACGATAGTGAAACCCATGACATAAAAGTTGTTCTAGCTGGATGGCTAGTTGGTGGGGAGCCTCTACTTCATGGCCAAGCAGCAAGGTGTAGTGGGGCTGGGGGAATAGGCTGGGAGCCAGGCATTTGAATGTGGCGGCTGGTAGTTCTAACTGTTCTATTGATTGACTGACAAAGTCTAGGGTGAGTTTTTCGCCGACCATGTCGCTGGTGGCATGGCCGCGACCCATAAATTTTAGGCAGGGGGTGGCCTGGTAATAGTGGGTGACTTGGATGCGATCGCACATCCGATATCGATACAGTCCTCCCCGCTGGGAAATAATCACTTCGTAGGTCTGGCCCACCTGCAATTCATGGAGCAGATAGATCTGACCAGCCCCATCCTCAAACTCAAAAAACACCTCGTTCAATAAAGGCACACAGCCATTGGCCGCCATCAGCGGCACCGTCATGGGCGCTTCCGTTGCCAGTAACCCCTTACCCTGGATCAGTGTGTGGGGAAACTTGGCCTGTAAGCCACTGGCCTGATCCGCCGCCATGGCACTATCCCAACAGGAAATCAGCTTTAACTGGGGCCACAGTGCCTCCCAATTGATAGTTGTACCATTGAGTAGCTGAGACCGGGCCGGAGATAGCTGTCCCTGCAGTTGCAATTGCAACGCCTGTCGGTGAGTTTGAATGTAGTCCAGCTGAACCATCAAAAAGCTAGGACTCCAGATGGAGATCGTCTCCAGATTCTCTTCCAACAACAGGGTTTTACATAGATTCGATTGAAATACCTCAGGCGGTTGTGGTTTATGGGCATCTGACGGAGACACCAAAAACGGATGGAGTAACCACCGCAGCCATCGGTCCAAATATTCAGAATCGTCCTGGAATCCCTCTGCGATTTCCCCCGGTGCCAAAAGCTTTGGGGAAATGCACATATACACTTTGCCCGTCTTAAATTTGGGACCCTGGGTAATCAGATCATAGGCCCAGATACAAAACAGCTGGTGAAATGATTTTCGCAGGGAGCGAGTGTAGGGAATATGCTTAGCAGGACCGCTACTGCCCGATGTTTTCTCGTAAAAGAGAACAGGTTCAGAGGTGAGACCGGTTTTATTCCTAGTTTCTATCCAAGGCTGCAGATTTTCATAGGTGACAATGGGAATCTTTTGCCAGTCATCAATGGCATCGATCCCCAGGGATTGACCGTAGGCACTTTGACTGAAGTTCTTAAAGAGTGTCTGTTGTAAGTCTTGTTGGGTCACCTGGGGCTGAGCCAGAGCTTGATGAAATCGTTTGGCCGTGGGTGCCAGCAGTGCTCCGAAGGCTTTAATCAGCCAGCCCATGGCTTGCCTCCTGGGTGTCTGTAACCGTAGCATTAGGATAGATCTGACTTCCGGCTTCTAAGTAGCTACCGGCGGCAAGAGTTGCCCCTGCGCCAATATAAGAGCCCGCGCCAATAAAGCTGCCGTCACCAATAGTGATGGGTTTGAGGTACAGCATGAGATTGTCTCGTCGCGGTTTAATGATGTGGCTATACAGGCCCACCCGATGGCCAAACACCACCCCATTGCCAATGGACAACAAACTGCGATCGGCAATTTCTAATCCAGGCGTCCAATACACCTGTTTTCCCACCTGGGCACCCCAAAGCCGCAACCAAACAGAGAATAGTCCTGGCACTATCCTTAAGAGGGTTTCTAATGCTGGAAACGCAATGTAGATCACCTGAAACTGATGGCTACCCCACCAGGGGGAATAGTCTCTGCCCTGGAGATAGGTAATGCCGTTTTTAAGGGGATAAAGATAACCATGGATCCCATGGGCCAGGACAGGAAACCCATAGAGAAAAAAGATGCAGAGCATGACGCTCCAAACACTGTGCTGCCAGACGCCGTACCCCAGAGAGCCAAAGGCCATGGCCAAGGTAAGACCGGGGAAAAAAGATAACAGATTACTGAGCAGAGTCATGATGAGAATCGTGGCGGGTCCGACCCAAATTACTGAGCAGAGTCATGATGAGAATCGCGGCGGGGGCCGATCCAGATAGCAGCCCCTGTAACTAGGGGAATGAGGGCAAAGACTCCCCCAAAAATTAGGGGATAGGTTTTAGCAGCAGGAACCGTTAACACCGTGGCAAAGACCAGACCGCAGTAAAGCAACGCGGCAAAGGGAATGGTGCAAATGATGATCAACATCAGACGATCATTGGATTCGATGGAGGGCATCAGACTAAAACCAGCTAACGACAATTCAGTGTAACGAATGGGATGATAATGAATCTAAATTCAAGCACCCTAATCATTGGCATGCTTTTGTCGGGGTAATCTCTTGGGGATGCCCCAGGATTCGAAGGGATAGATCAGCTGACGCCATAGGGCCAGATGGGGCATTTGACCTATGGTTGATGGCCACTGGGTGGACTGATATAGGGTGCCATGGAGACGATCCCATAGCTTAAGATTTGCTCCATAGTTATAGGCACTTGTGTCGCTGTGATGATGCCAGCTATGCTCCTGGGGCAAGATTAGCCAGCCCGACAACCATGGGTACAGTGGGCTTTGGGGCAAGGGACTAAATCGGCTATGCCGCAGCAATTATAAATTCAAATCGTATCAGTTGATACAGAAGCTTTCAACTTCTTGAAGGTGAGCATATGAGGGTATCATCAGCTTAGGAGGAATTAGGCCGCCGCCGTGAGCGTCGAGGCGGTAACG
>NZ_JAYGIG010000049.1:0-24016 GCF_034932105.1 Leptothoe sp. PORK10 BA2
GATGTTCTGCCGTATTCGCGGTTACCTATCCACTCTACGCAAACAGGGGCATAACGTTCTGGATGCCCTCATGGGATTGTTCTCTGGAAACCCTATAACTCTCCTACCCCAGCCTGAGTAGTTACGAATTTTCCCAATTGGGAAAATTCAGCCGGTTTTGATCAAGGAAAATATTCTGTGCTGGGACCTTTATTTTGAGAAGAAGCTGTCTTTTTTGCGAACAAACAAATCGGTAAAGAAGGAGATCACCGTGCGCTTTTCTGTTTTGATATTGGCATTTATGGACATGCCAGAACGGAGTGTGTAAGTATTACCCCTAGATTCTAAAATCTGGGATTGGAGCTGAATCTCGGCGGGAAACCGATAAAATGGAAAGATTTCGTCTGGGGGTAGGGCATCGGAGCCAATGCTGATTAAATGGCCGTCAATATCGCCATACTCACTGTAGGTAAAGGCATCAATGCGCACATCGACGGATTTGCAATTAGCTGCAATACCTGACTGATCCTCCGCTTGGACAGCGGCTCGGCAGTCATCGTTTAACTGCACAAAACCAATGTCTTTGTTAGGAATAAATACCCGAGCAATGAGATTATTTTGGGGCACAATCTCTAGAATGGGTTCAGTGGAGTTGGCCGCATAGCCCGGTTGGTTAGCCTTGAGGTTAAAGACGGCACCACTTACCGGAGCTGTAAGTTCACGGAACTGCAGCTGCTCTTCCAATTGGGCAATGCGGCTATCGAGTTCTTGATATTGGGTTTCATTTTGTAGCACCGTCTGCCCCAGGTTACTGTCAATGGATGAAATCTGTTCAAGATTGCTGCGAATTTGGCTGCGACGGGCATTTTCAAATTCGAATTCAGCCCGCTTAATTTCGGTCTCAGCCTGTTTTATTTGGGCATCGAGACGGCTGATTTCATCCTTTAAGGTACTGACTCGGGTAATGCGGGTGCTCACTTCCTGCTCTTGCTGTAGTCGGCTGAGTTCTGCGACGGCACCTTGTTCTTCTAACCTAACTAGACGTTCAAGGATCTCTTGGTTAGTGGTTAGATCGTTGGAAGCATTTTGCAATTCGGCGCGGGCTTGGCTGAGCTGACCGTTTAAGTCTTTAATTTGCTCTTGATTTTGGGTCTGGCGAGCCTGGGCTTCTCCCCTGGCACTGGTAACATCGGCGGCAGCCTCAGCCGATAGTCCCGCCGTATTGCCGTCAATCTGGGCTTGATAGATCCGATTGCTGGTTTCTAGTTGGTTTTTTTCTTCTAGGCGCTGTTGTAGATCGCTAGTCAGTGGCACTATCCTACCGTCACCTCCAGGATTTTCGGCTCGGTAAGCTGCGGTTTGGGTGGCCAACTGCTCCTGAATAATGCGTAAAGATTCCAGTTCGGTCTTGGCGGCTGATTGGTTAAAGGTGATTAATATATCGCCTTTCTCAACTAGATCGCCTTCTTTCACATGGATTTTTTCAATTACACCCCCGCTGGGGGTTTGTACCGGCTGGACCACCCCAACAGGTTCTAGTTTGCCTTGGGCTGGAATGGTTTCTTGGACTCGGGCCAAAAAGGCCCATAGAATGCTGGCGCTGGTAACCCCTACAATCGCCCAGATAATGGCCTGGGCCCAGAGGGGAGATTGGCGCAAAATGACGGGCTGGTCAAATGGCTGAACCTGTCCATTGGCCGCCGGGTCGTTAGGGATACCGTTGTTTGGTAGTTGAGACGTAGTCATGCCGATTAACCCCCTTGTTGCTGGTGTAGACAGTAGTAGCGTCCTTTGAGGGCCAGGAGTTCTTCATGATTACCTTCTTCGACAATGGAACCCTGGTCCATCACTAGGATCTTGTCTGCGGTACGCAAAGCTCCTAGACGGTGGGTGATGAAGAACACGGTGCGGCCTTTGGACCACTTCATTAGGTTGGCGGATACTTGGGCTTCGGTGTCATAGTCGAGGGCACTGGTGGCCTCGTCCAAAATCAGTAGACGGGGATTTTGTAGAATGGTTCGTGCGATCGCAATTCTCTGGCGCTGTCCCCCGGACAGGGAGGACCCCCGTTCCCCGACGCGGGTGTTGTACCCCACCGGCATCCCCATAATAAATTCGTGACAGCAGGCAATCTTGGCCACCTCAATCACCTCATCCGTGGTAGCTTCCGGGTTAGTCAGGGAGATATTTTCCTGAATCGTGCCCTCAAACAGCAAACTATCCTGGGGTACAATTCCCACCTGCCGCCGCAGGGAGTAAAGTTCCACCTTGTTGATGTCGTAGTTATCAATCAAGATCCGGCCCGAGTTGGGCTCATATAGCCTGGGCAAAAGTTTCATCATGGTACTTTTACCGGAGCCGCTGAGACCGACCAAACCGACAAACTGCCCCGCCGGAAACTCAGCATTAATATTTGACAGCTGGAGCGGGCCAGATGCCCCAAATCGGAAGGATAGATTCTCATAACGGACATGGCCTTTGATGTCCGGCATGGGAATTTGGCTGCGCTGTTCTTCCTCCTGCTCCTGGGGATGGTCGATGATGTCGCTGAGCCGCTCCAGGGACAAAGCCGTCTCCTGGAAGTTTTGCCACAGCTGGGTTAACCGCAGTAGGGGTTGGGTCACATAGCCCGAAATAATCCGGAATGCAATCAGTTCACCCAGGGTCAAATCCCCCTCTAGCACCAAATAAGCACCAAACCAAAGCACCAGTAAACCCGACAGTTTATTCAGGAATCCACTGGCTGAGCCAGCAGTGGTGGAGGTTAATACATTCTTAAAGCCATCGCTGACATAGCGACCGTAGCGATCCTGCCACTTCCACCGGGTATTCAGCTCAATATTTTGTGCCTTAACTGTTTGAATACCTGATAGGGCCTCCACCAAGAAGGATTGGGTTCTGGCATGTTGCTCCGCCTTGGCCCGCAGCTGGCGACGCACAATCGGCGAGACAAACAACGTCAGCCCCAAAAATAGGGGAATCGTCGACAGGGATGCCAACGTCAGCTTGACGCTGTAAATCAGCATGACGACAATGTAGACCACTGAGAAAACCGCATCTAGCACAACGGTCAGAGCGGTACCGGTGAGAAACTGACGAATATTTTCCAGCTCATTGACCCGGCTAGAAAGTTCCCCCACCGGACGGTTATCAAAATATTTCAGCGGTAACCGCAGTAAATGATCGATGGTCTGGGACGCCAAGGTCATGTCGATCCGGTTGGTGGTATCGACAAATAGATAGGTGCGCAGACTGCCGAGAATAGCCTCAAACACCGCCACAATCACCAGGAAAATCCCCAGCACATGGAGCGTGTCCACACTCTGCTGCACAATCACCCGGTCAATAATCACCTGGATCATTAGGGGGTTGGCCAGGCTAAAGATTTGGTAGAAGAACGAGGCAACCAGCACCTCCACCAAAACCCACTTATATTTGATCAGGGACGGCGTAAACCACGACAGACCAAACCGTTGCTGGGGCGTCTGGGACGTAGTTTCTAGTAAAAGGACCTCACCCTCCGGTCCCCACAGTTCCTCAAAGGTTTGGGGGGAGTAGCGCTCCAGACCCTTATCCGTCGGGCAACCGATGACGTACTTCTTAGCTGAGGTTTCATAAATCACCGCGTAGCTATCGCGCCATTTGATTAAGGCCAACTTGGGCAGACGACCAATGGCGCTGGCGGGAACCTTCGCCAGCTGGGGTTTCAGACCGAGCATGTCGGCCACCGCTCCGCAGGCAGGCAAAGAAACCTGACCCAAGCGAGCCTTTTGATTGGTCAGTACCCGACGTACCACATCCCGCTTAAAGGGCATGCCAAAATGCTTGGCCAGCATTTCGAAGCAAGCCACCAGGGCATCATCCTCACCCCGAGCGCGGATGTGGGGATAGTTTTTACTACCGCTCGGTGCGTCGGCATCCATCCCCATGTCCATTGGGATGGCATCGGCGTAGGGAATATCGGGCACCGCATCGGTGGGGTCCCAAGGGTCGTCATTGAGAACTGCCGCTGCCTTAGTTTCCACCTGGGAGGCAATTACCGTCGATGGAATCCCCAATAGGCGCGCCCCACCGGTACTGAGCACCTGGGTAGAGGCCATGGAGGGGCTGAGCTGTCCGCCCTGCTCGTGGGAGGCGATATTGCCCCGGCTAATGAACCATAGCCGCTGACTGTCAAGGTCGCTATGTTTCAGTTGGCCCTGGGGTACCTCCCGAATGGAGATCCCCGCCGATTGGATCTTTGTCGTCAGTTGGGCAATGTCGCCCACGTTGTGAGCTTGATTTTCAAAGTATTTACTGAGGATTTCAAATAATTCTGCCAGGTAGCAGTAATTTTGAATGGCACTGCCAAAGCTGGGATAGCTGGTGATCATCTGCTTGATGATGGTAACCGGCAGCGCCACGGCCACAATTTCAGTGGATGCGATCGCACTTTCACAGGCCACCCCCCGCGCCGGACCTGCCAGACCCAAAATGTCCCCTGGCCCTAATAACTTCAGGGTAATGGGGTTTTTAGTATAGGGATCATAGCCCAACAGGCGGACCTGCCCTTCTTGGATCAAAACTACCTGGTGGGGCATGGTCTCCCGCCTCAAGATGGGCTGTCCCATACGGTAGCGCAGCAATTGACTATTCTCAGACAATACCTGTAGCGCATCGACCGGGAGGCGGTCGAAGGGCGCGACATTGCCTAACTGTTGATCTATAGGATTTACGGTATAAGTCATAGGTTATGCACGTGAACTATGCGCGCGTAAGCGGCTGACATTTCAGGGCAAAAGAGGCTGGACAGCTCCGCTTCAGGTCATTTCCATTAGGGCAAACGAGGTTGAACAGCGCCGCTCTAGGTCATTTCCCATCAGAGCAAAAGAGGTTGAACAGCGGTGGTCTGGGCCTTTTCCATAAGCCATGTATTAAACAGTTCATCTATCAATCGCTGACGCATCGAATCGTCAAACTGGGCCGGGACAAACTTTTCTAACCGAGTAATCACATACCATTCACCAATTGGAGTGGGGGACCACAGCTGCTCCGGCTGGCTAACCGAGAGCATACGACCAATCATGGGATGGGGCACACTCAGTTCCACAGGGCCAATCAGGCCACCGGTTTGAGCCTCCTGACCTTCCGAATAATGCCGAGCCAAATCAGCAAATGATTCCCCATCATCATTGAGTCGGAAGTAGAGTTCCTGAGCCAGGCTAGGATCCTTGGTTCTAATCAGTGAATAGATCACCCGATCCAACTTGGTCTTACGCTCCAAAAAATAAGATTCTGCTTGGTTCCCCCAGCTATCCTCCTTGAATTTGGCAATTTTTGCATCCCTTAGAGCCCTCATATACATCTGCTCCTGCGTCAGCTTCTGCTGCGTTTGCCAGGCTTGCTGCTGCTCTTCAGTCAGCAAATTACGTTGCTGACAGAACGTCCTATAGGCCTCCTCAGGATCGCAAGCAACCGATTCGATCACCTGATCCATCACCACCTCCTGCACCAGCCTAGGTAAAAGCTGGTGCTGCTGCAGCTGCTCTAGCAACGTGCGAATATCCAGCTCTGAATCGCCAATTTTTAGGACTGCTGACATGATGAAAACCCTGATAGACTAAGCAATATAGCGATATATCTGACGGTCAGTGACGACAATTAGCACATAGCCATAGACGAACATAAAAGCTGAATCTCAAGCAAGACTCAATTGTCATCAGAGAAAGCCACCCTAGTTTGAATAGCTCCAAACTAAGCACCAGAAAAAATCACTATGATTGCTCGTATGGGATTGAGATGATTTTACAGAGTTCCTAATCAGGATTGCGATTAAGCTTTCCCATTTAAATTCAAGCCTTAAACAATTTTTCTGGATAGGTAGTAACCGGATAATTACTTCAACATATGGATTTAGATATACAGATTAAATTAAATTATCAGCTTAAATTAGCTCGTTATATGAATAAGCCTAATCAGGGAACTTAACTACCCCTTCACAAATCATGCACCTATTCCGGTCGTTTTTACATACATTTGCGTCATTTGACATCTGTTTAAACTGACGACCGTGACCGTTCAATCCATCGGGTCAACCATGGATTCTCAATCGCTGCTAAGTCCATGGGGATAGTTATCCCGGCCTTGTGCTGCGCTATTCGCACGGGTATAGATACTCAACATGCTGCAACTGGTTGTCGCCCACCTCATCAGCCAAACTCCTATACCGCCACTCCTGTATCGTCTTAGGCAACTGCTGCAACGGTCTGAACCAATATTGCTAATACTTATATGCAAAAACCGCAAGATAATAAAATTCTGATAACGGTTACCCTGATCGGATTAGGCCTCATTGCTGGGGCATTTGCCCTGGTCGCCTGGTTTGTAGGGGGAGGTTTCGAACTAGGATCTCAGTCAACAAATAATCAAAGTACTCAAAAAAATAATCAAAGTAGCATCCCTAATGCTGGAACTCCGGATGAGGAATCATCTGGAGCCCCGTTAAGCGATATTCAGAATGTGCCCCAGGGGCTATTTAACTATGGTGGCAGCACCACCTGGATTCCACTGCATGAACCGATCAACAATGTAATTACCGCCTCGTTTCCTGACTTTCAACTGCGATATACGCTGCCGTCTAGCGGTATCCCGGGATCAGGCACCGGCATCAAGATGCTTTTAGATAGCCAGTTATCATTTTCGGAATCCTCCCGGCCCCTCAAACCCACGGAATATGAATCTGCCCAACAGCGTGGCTTTACCCTGGAGCAAATTCCAGTCGCCATCGACGGCATTGCCTTGGCCGTTCATCCAGATTTGGGCATGGCGGGTCTCAACGTTGACCAGATCAAGGCCATTTATACAGGAAAGGTGACCAACTGGTCAGAACTAGGCGGCCCCAATCTACCCATTACGGCCTACAGTCGTTCCCCCGAGACTACCGGAACCGCCAACTACTTTCTAGAGGAAGTCATAGCAGCCGATGCCTTCAGTGAAACCGTGATCTTTGTTGATGACACCACCGCCGGTATCCGACAGGTGATCAATAATAAGGGGGGGATTTACTATGCCTCAGCCCCGGAAGTGGTCGACCAGTGCTTGATCTATGCCATTCCCTTGGCTGCCCAAAATCAAACTAATAATTTTATTCCCCCCTTTGCAGATACCTGGAGAACAGGTCAAGACTGCTTGAATCAGACCAACACGGTGAATGAAACAGCATTTCGTGAGGGCAGCTACCCGTTAACTCGACGTCTGTTTGTCATTGTCAAAGCTGATGGGGCCATCGATGAATCCGCCGGGCGAGCCTACGTTAATATTTTGCTCTCCCCTGTCGGACAGTCCTTGATTGACCAGGCTGGGTTTGTCAGTATTCAGTAGGCTAGCTAATCCATGCAGCGTATTACCATTGACCTAGCCCAACAGGTGGCCGATAGGCTGCAGTTGACTCCTGATCAAGTTCATTATTTACAACGGGTACTCCGGTTAAACCCAGGTGATGTGTTTATTGCCCAGGATGGTCAAGGACACCAGTGGCAGAGTCAGCTGACAGACAATCCAGACCAAGCTAAAATTCTCTCTGCCTTGGCCCCAGTCTTAAAGCCAGCGACGTTAGAGTTGGTGGCCGCATTACCCAAAACCGGGTTTGATGATGTGGTCCGTCAGGCCACTGAGCTTGGGGTAACGGCGATCCAACCTCTGATCAGTCAACGGACGGTACTCCAACCCAGTCCTAAAAAGCTAGAGCGTTGGCAACGCATTGCCCAGGAAGCATCGGAACAATGTGAGCGAGGCTATGTGCCCGAGATCGCCCACCCCCTCAAATTTACTGAATGGATCAATGATCAGGATGTAACGATTGGGAACTATTTTTGCGTTACTCGGGTCAATGCACTTGGCCTATTACCTTGTGTTCAGACACTTCTGAGCGATTCTCCTCAGCAATCGATTCAGGTGGTAGTTGGCCCAGAAGGGGGCTGGACACCTGAGGAAATCACGGTTGCGATCGCACATGGCTATCAAAAAACATCTCTTGGTTCCGGAATATTACGAGCAACAACAGCTTCACTTACCGCCCTAGCGATCATTTCGTCAGTTCGGGAGCAGTTGATGTAAACAATTTTCGCGTATTTGTTCGGATGGCCAGATAACTCAACCTTGATTACGTTAAAGAAAATATAAAGTTTTAGATAAAAAGGTTGCCTGTTCTTGGCTAGAGAGTGTGGCATTGATCCATCGATTACCATACATTGCTCAACTAATCAGGACTCCATCGAGACCAACCAATGTCTACTGCCAGGATCAAGGGGCATCCAAGAATTAATTTTTGCGCAGAGAAGAGTGTTGCTTCAATGAAGCTGATATAAACAAATCTCGCGTATTTGTCCGGATTACCAGCCAATTTATCGTTGGCTAGTTTTAAAAAAGTTCAGATGACATAGGTAAGTGAATTTAAACTTGCCTACATTTGGATATGGGGTTTAGTGTTCATTAATCAATTACCATGCATAGCACAACTAACCAGGATCACGTATTTTCAGGATTTCACGCTCTATCAGAACCGATTCGCATCCAAGTATTAGAGCTTCTACGGGAAGGAGAATTTTGTGTCGGTGACATGTGTGACCGTCTCAGCATCGCCCAGTCAAAACTCTCTTTTCACCTTAAGACCCTCAAGCAGGCAGGCCTAGTCACCGCCCGTCAGCAGGGTCGTTGGATGTACTATAGTCTTAACGCTGATCAGTTTAATATTTTGGAGAGCTACCTTTCTAACTATTAGCTGACTAAGCTACGCGACTATCGAGAGAATGCCAAAAACTAGAAGAATATCGGCATTTTCGACCTTTCCCTAACTCATTAAGTAATGATAAAACCGTAATCTCCTAGAGATTACGGTTTTGTTTTGGCCCATATACCTAGGAATTAACATCCATTGTTTAGTACAGGACTCTACCAAGCGGCAAGATCATCCCTGGTAAAGCGGGGCCGAGAGAGCATACTGCTAGGGCTTAAGATCAGGCTTGTACCAAGGAGGCAGACCGTCCCTGGTAAAGCAGGGCCGAGAGAGCATACTGCTGTAACCATTGCTGATCGGCGATAGTCCCCTGTAACCAATGTTCCAGTAGGGAGAGCCAATTTACCGGTAGCTGGAGAGATTGCCAACTGGACTGACTAGCTGCCGATAGTTTGGCATAGGTTTCCGGATGGTTCAATAGGTAGGCAACACTTTGGGAAAGGGCACGGGCATTACCCGCCGGGAAAATCATGGCATTGACACCGTGGCTCAGACTACCGGCAAACATGGGGTGATCGGAAGCCAAGATAGGGGTGTGGGCCTGGAGGCAATGGTTGAGGATCGCATTGGAATTTTCCGGTGATTCATGGCGGCTAGGCATGACTACCAGGTCGGCCTGACGGATCAAATACACCAAGCTATGGTCTGGGACATGATCAATAAATTCCACATGATCCAGTTGCAGGCGTTTTGCTTGGATCTCAAATCGCTGCCTATCGCCCTGGCCCACTAGCTTCAGATGAATATTCCACCCCTGGGCCTTGAGCTGAGCTGTCGCCACCAGTAAGTCACCAATTCCTCTGGTGGAGAAAAGGGGACCTACATAGATTAACTGTAATGGATCAGGTCGAACCTTCAACTGTTTGGGTTCAAAGGATTCAGCCCGGTTTGAGGGGGGCCAATCCCAAGGTATTAGCTTGTTCCGGAGGACACCGATTTGAGCCAAGGATTCGCACTGCTCAATACCCAGACCCCCTACCCAGTCCACCCTTGCATGGTTTAAAGCCTTAGACAACTGATAGTTGTCCCATCGCTGTCTGAGGCCAGGTTCCCTCAGGTTGTCCCGAAACATGCCTATACAGTGCACCTGCTGACGAGTGGCCCAACGAAAAAGTGCAGGATCGGGGACATCAATCACCAAATGGGTCGGGCAAAAGTCCGCCAATTGTCTAGGAATAGGCTCATTGGTGTCTGGTAAACCACTGCCGATCACCCGGACCCCCGTATCTAGAATGTCGTCATAAATCTCGTCCGTGGCGCATCCCAATACACCTACTTCCTGTAGCTGAAAACCCCAAGTCGTCAGCCCTTCAAGTACAGTCAGCTGCTCGGCAGTCAGAGTCCCACTCTCCATGCCATAACGGTAAGGCTCGTTGCCCTGAACGAGGAGTAAACGTAGATGCTGTAAGTCCATAAAAAATGGCTAGGTAGTTAATGTAAGAGGTTAGTGATAATTAAGTAAGTTTCGTTGAAAATAATTTATAGAGCCACGTGTCAATCCGTGGGGCTGAATCAACCCATAAAACGGGTTAACAACTGCCAGAAGTCGCCAGAAGCTTAAGTTAATGGGGAAATTAACGCCCCTTTTTAGATATTGCCAGCCATAAATCATGGAAGGCAATGTCCCTATAGTAAATACTTTACAGAAGAAAATCTTTCGTCCCTGGTGATGTTTCGACCTTTGCATAGTCTTCACAGACTCTTCAACATAGCCCATTAGCTCTGTAAACATGACTATTCAACCCACCGGGCGGGGGACCCATGGTTGTTCAGGCCAGGGTAGACAGAAGCAATCAGTATCATTTTTCATCCCATTGGCGGCTAACGTACTCAGAAAATTTACCCATGGAACCGGGACGATTGACCCTTAGGGGTAACTGACCTTCCTAAAACACCACTCCTAAGGCTGGGTACCCTATCGATGGCGAGATGCGTCGGTGCTGATACTGCTCGGATCTAGATCACTCCCTCCCCATACTGATGCCTGCAACCTCTACTGCCATGACAACTATTTTAGTGATTGACGATGATACGAAACTAGCCACGTTTTTTTGTAATGCGCTGGCCCTGAATGACTTTGCCACCCTGCAGGCAGCGACAGGACTCGAAGGGATGCAGCTGGCGCAGCAACACCAGCCCCAGCTGATTGTGTGCAATATCAACCTACCCGATATCAGTGGCTATGATGTGTTAGAGCGGTTGCGATCGCACACCATAACCACGGCCATCCCGGTGATCATGGTGACTGACCATGGCACCCCAGAGACATTCCGGTGCAGCATGGCACAGGGGGCCGATGACTATCTGACCAAACCGATTGACCTGCCAGATTTTTTACAGGCTGTAAGGACCCAACTCACCAAGCGTGAGCAACTGGCCCAGTACTTTGCCCAGGCTTTCCAGACTTCGCCCCCCGCCTCACCCGCCTCACCCATAAAAAGCCCCTACGAGCAACTGACCTCTCCGACCAACCTAACCGAGCTGGAAATACAGTTGGAACAGCTCAAGCAATCTCCCGGGTCCAGTCTGTGGGTCATCCAACTCCGTAACTATAGTGACCTATGTGCCGACTATGGCCATGTCCTGGGACAGCTAGTTCTCCAAACCATGGAGCAACAACTCCGCCAATGGCAGGAGCGGGAGCAAGATTGGGGGCTTGACTCCGCTTTATGTCTGACCCTAGCCTATGTCGGGAGAGATCGGTTTGCTGTCTTTTTCAGGGCGTCGGAGCCGCCCACCCAGGCTGACAGCAAAGCTGCCTGGGACACAGCCATGGTCAATTTACAAACAGAATTACAACAACCAATGGTGATCAACAATCACCGACTGGTGCCCGATATTCACATTGAGGCCATGGTTCACCCGGATCTGGCTCAGCTTAAAACCTTAGACAGCTCCCCGATCGGTGCCGCCCTAGATGGCCCATCCCTATCCCTGGCAGAGCGACTGCGGCGGGCCATTCAGGGAGATGAATTACAGCTTTACTTTCAACCCCAGGTGGATTTAAGCAGCGGTCAGATCGTTGGCGCAGAAGCCCTGGTACGCTGGTATACGCCGGAGGAAAACCAGATATTGCCCATTCAGTTTATCCCAGTAGCAGAAGAGAACGGGCTGATGTTGCCCTTGGGGGAGTGGATCATAGAAACAGCCCTACGGCAGCTGACCCATTGGCAAAAAAAGCAGTTCTCAGCCATTAGCATGGCGCTTAATCTGTCGTCCTATCAGCTCCGCAGCTCTGACTTTATCCACCGGCTGATGGCCATGGTAAAAGCCACTAGTATAAGTCCGGTCATGATCGATTTAGAACTGCCTGAACGGCTGATTCTAGAGGATCTAAGCCAGGCTAAATCACTGTTGGCAGAATTAAGTAAGCGAGGGTTTAGCCCAGCCATTGATGACTTTAGTTTCAGTTCCCTGAGTCACTTGCCGGATTTACCAGTGAACATTCTCAAGTTAGACAAGTGTTTTGTGCGCAATCTCCACCAAAATACAAATAATCAGGTAATTGTCAAAGCCATCATGGATATAGCGCGGAGCTTAAATATCTCCACCATTGCCAACGGTGTGGAAACCGCCAGAGAATTGTCAGTGCTCAAACAACTCAAGTGCCACAGTATGCAGGGCTATCTCTTTAGCCCGGCGCTTTCGGCCCAAGATTTTGAAACACTTTTGCTGGAATCAACCAAACGTTCTCCCAACCGGCGGCCTGGATTACCCCATCCCAGACCTTTAACCATGGGGGTCACCTCCCGCTAAAGCTCAAGGTCAAAATCTAGATAGATAAACACATCTTGGGGGGCACTATCATCAATGTCCACCAGGGGGACACCCACATCTAAACGCAAGTCTAAGCCCTCCACAGGGCGATAGGTAAAGCCCACCCCAGTGCCGAGGAGAAACCGATCATCGTTGACGGTGGTGCCAGACTGGGTATTCCATACAGCCGCCATGTCTAGAAACGGACTGAGCAACATAATCGGTGCTCCCGATTCATCCCGCTGAATCGTAATGCGATCTTCCACCGACAGTCGCACACCATTATCCCCAAAACGGGCATTTTGGCTATAGCCCCGCACCGATTGACGGCCACCAGTAACAAACTGCTCCGAACCCAGCAGGGTGTCGGTGGCGAACTGGACATCCCCTTGCAGAATCAATAAGTGATCAGGGTTAAGAATTTGGGCCCGCTGTACCTGTCCCAGCCAGCTGACAAACTGGCTGTCGGGTAAGGGAGAAGAGGCATTGGTAGCGCCTAACCAGTCCACCCCCAGGTTGAACTGGGAGCGCAGCGCCCAAGCTCCTTGGACATCTCGCCGCAGATAATCTTGGCTAAATTGGATCACAGTGGCGCTATTACTGGTTAAGTCCTGACCCAATAGTCGGGTGTCTCCGTCTCGATGGCGGAAGCCCAGGGAGAGGGCAAACTCTTCCCGTGGATTACGCACTAGGGGTTGACGATAGGTCAGTTCATAGACCTGGGCATCCCCTTCAATGTCCAAGGCGGCTAGATTTTGAGGGGAGATAATATCAAACTCACTGGGCAAAAATCGAGCTGAGATCGTGCCATTCATGGCATTGATGGGGGCGCTATAGCTCAGCTCATAGAGATGGGACCCCCCAGTTGTAGCCCGATAGGCAGCGGCCCGAATCTGGTCCCCAATGCCAAAAGGATTACGATAGGTGACGTTAGCTCCCATCCGGACCACCCCAACACTGACGGGGGAGTCCGTATCCAGGGTGAGGTGAGCTTCCAGGGGATCGGCTTCTGTAATCCGCACCACCAGAATACTTTGCCCCAGACCTGTCCCGGCCCGTAGGCTGGCCTCAATATTGTCAATGAGTGGATCAACCCGCAGTAGCCGCAGCTGATCCTCTAGGTCAGACTGCTTGAGGGGGGTATTAGCACCAAGTTCGATGCGCGATCGCACATAGTTTGCCAGCCGGTCGGCATCCTCTATACGAATTTCCTCCAGACTGCCTTCGATCACTTGTAGCTGAACGATGCCATCTGTAATGGGCTGGTTTGGCAACACGGCCCGTGAGGTAATATATCCCTCATTTAAGTAGAGCTGGGTAATGGAGTCCGCAGCTTGCCGGAGTTGATCAATCCCCAAGGATTGGCCCACAAAGGGAGCTAGTACCTGATCAAAATCAGATGCATCAAATACGCTGCTACCGACCACATTAAAGCTTTGTACCATCACCGTAGGACCTGGCTCAGGGGGCGGGGCCGTAGATCCAGGCGGCGTCACAGGTGTGGTGGGTAGTACCGGCTCAGGTTCTGGTTCTGGTAGGGGTTCTGGCAGGGGCTCTGGAAAGCTATCGGCAGGGGGGGGCGCTACAGGCACCTGCTGAGCCACGACAATACCTGATTGACGAGAATTTAGGCTGCCTATGGCCTCCGGCCGGGGAGTGGTTGGTAAAGGTACACCATTGGCTTGCTCTATCCGATGGGCGAACGGGAGTGCCGTTTCTGTTAGCCCCGTTTCTTGTGGTTTTGTTGCGGTTAGCTCTGTTAGGTTTGCTTCTGTGAGTGAATCAACCGGTATTGATGGGGAGGAGCCTAAAAGTTTTGATGCTGGCAGGTTATTCAAGCCACTAGCTTCCACCATCGTCCTTGCCCCGAGGTTAATCACGGTACTTAACAACACAAGAACTGTCAGTTTTTGTCGCATGGGTCTCCTCTTTTCTTCACCAGATAGTCGCGATATGACCAGTTGTCCGCTTGAACACCACCTATTTTCAAAACCGGTATTGTTAATTCTCGGAATGATTTAATCTACAAAATCTGCCATGGTGTCCTTTTTATAAATTGGCTCAGCCCCTAAATTAGCAACGCCTCAAAACCTAATTTACCCGTGCTGACTGTATCACAGCCCACGACATCCCTTGCTGGCAGCAGATATTGTCAGCAGGACTTTACAACCTATCTCTTTCCAAGATTTACTTAGATTTCCGGTCACTTGTCTCGGTTTGATATCAACATGCATTAATTTGATAGTGCCCAGCTAGTTGACGGTAAACCTCACCTGTGAACCTCACAACGGCTGCCCAGGCTGTCGCCAAATTGCATCAGCCACCCTAGTCACATCCACCATGGAGTCACTATGGATCCGCAGAATATCAGCCCCCCCCGCAATCGCCGCTGCACAAGCTGCCGCTGTGCCCCATTCACGCTGCTGGGGATCGGGCTGATCCAAAATCCAACCAATAAAGCTTTTGCGGGATGCCCCCACTAAAATCGGGCAATCCAATCCGGCCAAATCCGGCAATCGACGCAAAATTTCCAGATTTTGGCCATAGGTTTTGGCAAATCCAATACCCGGATCAATGCAAATATTTTGCCTGGGTACCCCCACCGCCACCGCTCGTTCAATTTGCTGGCGCAGAAATTCCGCCATCTCCCCCAGCAGATCGTCATAGTCAGTCATCTGTTGCATAGTTTCCGGCGTCCCCCGCAAATGCATCAGAATAATGGGTACCTTTGTTTCGGCGGCCACTTTAAGCATGTCGGGCTCATAGGTGGCTCCTGAAATATCATTAATGATGTCGGCCCCGGCTGCGATCGCAGCTCGGGCAACGGCAGCCCGAGTGGTGTCGATGGAAATTACGGCTTGGTCAAGGTCTGGATCCCGTCGAATGGCCTCTATTACTGGCACAACTCGATTGAGCTCTTCCCCTAGGGAAATCTGTTCAGCCCCAGGACGGGTGGACTGGCCGCCAATGTCCAAGATATCGATCTTGGCCCTTAGCAGCCTGCGGGCTTGCTCTAGGGCTGCCTCCACCGAATTAAACCGACCGCCATCGCTAAAGCTATCGGGTGTTACGTTGAGCACCCCCATCAAGTAGGTGCGCTCACCCCAATTCAACTGATGACCGCGAATAGTCCACTGAGAGCGGTTAGCGGCCTGGCCTTCAGCCATAAACAACCGACCCAAACGATCATAGGTCCCAGGACCAATGTATTCTGGGTGGGCGCGCAGCTTGCTGTACATCCATACCAGGCTTTTACCGTCAAATATGCGAATGTCAACGAACCAGCTTTTAAGCTGAGGCCTTAGGCCATTGGCGGTTTCCAGCGCATCGGTCCATCGTTCAAATTCCTGCTTAAAACCACGGGTGATCACCGTAAAGGTCATGGCTGCTCAAACTACTCAAAAACAAGGGGGGGAAACAGCCACCTCCAGTGCACAGGTCCATACTGCTAAGACTCACACAGCTAAGGTGGCAGACTTTATTTATAGTCCGCCAGTAGCGGCCCAAGGGGCAACGCGAATTTTAGTAAAACCCAACCTGGGCTATCCCAAAGGCCCGCCGGTGACCGTAGGCATGACCGTCCTATCTGAGGTGCTCCAGGGTTTGCGCCGGGCTAGCCCCCAGGCTGAAATTCTGATCGTCGAGGGGGTTTGCTCACAGTTATCCCTGGCAGAGATTGCCAGTAAAAACGGTCTCTATGGCATTTTAGATGGGGGCATGGCAGTGTTAGATGCCGATACCCTACCCTGTATTGCCTACCCCAACCAACTACCTAGGCCCGTACGTTATGCAGAAATGTGGGCTCCCAAATTGCTCAGGGAGGTGGACTGTCGGATCTCCGTCAGTGCCTTTAAGATTACCAGCCTCAAGGAGCAGCCCCTAGTCTCAGCCACCCTCAAAAATCTGTATGGACTATTTCCCAGGGCCAAATACAAGGCCCGCAGCGCCAATTCTCGGGGGCAGCTGCACCGGCCTTCGGTCCCGCAGATTTTGCAGGACGTTTATTTCTCCATTGGTCACCTGTTTGATGGTGGGGTGGCTGACTGTAGTCAAAAGTTTATTAGTAAAGACTGGCGACCCGACGTGGGCACAGGCTTTGATCTGGGTCATGTGGTATGGGGTGAGGACCTGCTAGCAATCGACCGTCGGGCCTGTCAGCTGGCCCAGGAACCGGTTGCTAACTACCTAGACCCCATTGAACAGCTCAGAACCAAAATTTAAAACCCGACTTACAAACCCGACTTACAAACCCGACTTAAAACCGACCCTTTAGCGGCGACGACTCCGTCCTGGTAGGGGCAGGTTCATCATGGTGTGAAAATCTTCCTGCACCTTACGGGTAAGGCGTTTGGAAATTTGCTTCACAATCTGATTGAGCAACCTATCGCCGGATGCCTTGACCAATGACTGGGGCAACGCCTGAATAAACTTTGGCATTTGTACTTTGGTCTGGAGGTTGAGTTCCCATTGCACATGGGTGGCCTGCTCCACGGGCAGTTCCTGCAGCTGTTTCTCGGCTAAGGACATAGCCGCCTTAAAATCCACATCGTAGCCCTCGGGCTCATGACCGGGAACAGGGATCGTCTCAATCCGATAAACACCCTCGTTTTGGGGTAGCAAATGTAGACCGATTTTTGGCTGAACCTGAAAATTGAGACTGCCAAAGCGTCCTAGGGAAATGGCATAACCGTTGTGACCAATGGGTTTAACATCCATGGGCTGGGCACAGCGAGAAAACCATCCCTGATGGGAATCTAGGTAGTTGGCCACGGTATCAATGTCGGCAAACATCTCCATATTGCCAACGTAATACCCTTCAAAAACGATGATGTCTGGGGTCTGAAGATTTTCACTACCCGCGTTGGTGGATGGCTCTGGGGTAGTTGCCATCGGTGCAATGCTAGAAATTCCTGATGAAGGGTATTGCGGAGAAGACAGGTCCATAAAGTTTAAAAATTTTCAAAGACAGCCTACAGATGAACTACCAACATGTAGGGCATGATTGCTAACGATTTGGCGATAACTTTGAGCCATGTCTAAAGGAAGTTAGGCCCATGGGACAAGCTAATAGGTAATTGCCATGGTCCCAGGGTACTGAGTAAAAAAAATAAGTAGCCATCGTCAAACTACGGATATGGACTTAAGAACAACAGTTGCATAGTCAACCCCCGTAACTATCAACTTAAGTTCTGTTGTTTTTCGTTAAGTTTAATCGATTTTTCGAGGAGCACAATTTTTTCGTTGCAGACTTAACGATTTTCATAGATACGGACGGTCAAATGTAAAGCTGGGAATATTGACTATCTAAGTTATTTATTGCTCAAGCTATTCATATCAGAGCATTTGTCTGTGGAGTGCAGTCAACGTTACAGTTTGATAGTTTGATGGGTGGGAAATCGATTATGGCGACTGTTGTCAAGGAGCTGGCATGAAAGTATTGGTTGTGGGCGCGACAGGGAAGACGGGCCGATGGGTGACGACTCAGCTCAGTGCGGCGGGTGCGGCGATGGTGGTCCGAGCAATGGTCCGGGATCGGGCCAAGGCGGATTTTGCGAATGGTGTGGAGGTGGTGGTTGGGGATGTGTTAAAGCCTGCCTCCCTAAAGGCGGCCATGGCGGGTTGTGATGCGGTAATTTGTGCGACGGGGGCGGCTCCGAGTTTTGATGTGACGAGTCCCTATCAGGTGGATTTTGTGGGGACTAGGAATTTAGTTGATGTGGCGAAGGAAACTGGGGTGAAGCGGTTTGTGATCGTGTCATCCCTATGTGTGTCAAACTTTTTTCATCCGTTGAATTTGTTCTGGTTGGTGTTGTTTTGGAAGAAGCGGGCAGAGGAGTACATCGTTAAGAGTGGCTTGACCTATACGATTGTGCGGCCCGGAGGGTTACGGAGTGAGGATGGTGGAGAGGCGATTGTGATGGCCTCGGCGGATTCGTTGTTTGATGGGGGGATCCCTCGGCAGAAGGTGGCAGAGGTCTGTATTGCGGCGCTGGGGGAGCCGGAGGCTGAGAATAAAATTGTGGAGATTGTGGTGAGTGCGGAGGCGCAGGAGCAATCGTTTGAACGTTTGTTTGCGGGGGTGGCGTAGGGTGGGGACGGCCCACCGTTATTTAGGATATGGCCCACCCCCCTTAGGGGTACCCACCGACGGCCAAGGTCAAAGCTGTCCAAGATGGCATTAGAAAAACCACCCATAGCTGTGTAAGCCCTTACCCAGCAAATTTACGCCCAGGTAGCAGACCCAAACTACGACAAAGCCTGTGGCGGCGATGAAAGCGGGTTTTCTGCCTTGCCAGCCTTTGGTGATGCGGGAATGGAGGTAGGCGGCGAAGACTAGCCAGGTGATTAAGGCCCAGGTTTCTTTGGGATCCCAGCTCCAGTAGGAGCCCCAGGCTTCGTTGGCCCAGACGCCGCCGGAAATGATGCCGATGGTGAGGAGGGGGAATCCGAGGCCGATGATGCGGTAGCTGATGTTGTCTAGGGTGTCGGCTAGGGTGAGGCGCTGCATGGATAGAGCAGCGGTTTTGGGTTGTTCTAGGACGGCGGTGCTGCCCCCTGCAGTGGATAGGACCGATTCAGGGTTGGCTTTCTCGGCGATGCGTTTGAGGGTGTATTTGCGATCGCGAAATCCCCCAGTCCCCACGGAACTACCCTTGAGCTCAACCACCTGACCACGGGTGACGATCAGAAATGCGACCGCCACTAATGAACCCACCATCAGAGCGGCATAGCTCAGCAGCATGACGCTGACGTGCATCATCAGCCAGTTGGACTTGAGGGCAGGTACCAGGGGCTCGGAATGCTGCATGGTGTCGGGCAATGTGAGGGTAGCAAAGGCCGTGATCCCCATGGCGGCTGGGGAGGTCATGGCCCCAACCCAGAGGCTTTGGCTCATGCGTTCAGCGACAAAATGGATGGCCGTAATGCCCCAGGCAATGAAGAAGAGGGACTCGTAGAGATTACTGAGGGGAAAATAGCCACCTTCGATCCATCGGGCAATGAGTAAGGCTGCGATGCAGAGGTTGGCAATGGCCATGCCGGTGGTGCCCAAGACCTTGAGCCAGGGGACTCCAGAAAAGGCAAGGCTGCACCAGTAGAGCAGCATGGTAATGAACAGGACAGCAAAGGAAACGTTATCCAGCAGTCCTTGAAGCGTGACTAGATCCATGAGGAAGTGATTAAGAAGCCCTGGGGTTTACTGGGTGACCACCCTGGATGTGACGATCATTACAATTTTACTCAATAAATGGGGCCCCTGGGTGTGACCGTTTGTCACAGTGGTTAAGGTTTCCACAACGAATCGTGAAATCCTTCGAGAATTTTGGCATCCTAGGCCGGAATGGTCACTACACTGGCAGTCGGTGGATTAGATTAATGGCCTGGAAGATGGCCCGAACCATATTCAGGCTATAAACTCTGAATTTTTCTATACGGAAAACATCAGGGTTGAAGGTGAATATAGTTTAATGACAGAAAAAACGGCAGCCTAGAGAGGTAACTATGGATGCGATTGCGTTGTGGCAACGATATCAAGACTGGCTTTATTTTAATGAGGAGCTAGGAATCTATTTAGATGTCAGTCGGGTAACGTTCGATGATGCTTTTGTAGCTGACATCACTCCTCGGTTTACAAAAGCGTTTGAGTCGGTTGATGCATTGGAAAAGGGTGCGATCGCAAACCCAGATGAAAATCGCATGGTGGGCCACTATTGGCTGCGGGATCCCGATCTTGCCCCGAATAGCGACCTGCGTAGTGAAATTGTTGACACCTTACGAGATATAGAAAATTTTACCCAGCAGATTCATACCGCTACGATCACCCCTCCCGGTGAAGTTCGATTTACTGATATTTTATCCATCGGCATTGGCGGCTCGGCCCTGGGGCCAGAGTTTGTCGCTGAGGCCATTGGGCCCGTAAATCCACCGCTGAATATCCACTTTATCGACAATACAGACCCAGCGGGTGTGGACAAAACCCTGGCCAAGCTGGGCGATCGCTTAAAGAGCACCCTGGTGTTAGTGATTTCCAAGTCTGGAGGCACACCAGAAACCCGGAACGGCATGCTCGAGGTAAAAGCGGCCTATGAAAAACGAGGGCTAAACTTTTCAAAATATGCTGTCGCCACCACTGGCCGGGACAGCAAGTTAGATAAAGTGGCTAAAGCCGATGGCTGGTTAGCCATGTTCCCCATGCAAGACTGGGTGGGGGGACGCACCTCCGAACTATCGTCGGTGGGGCTGCTCCCGGCGGCACTTCAGGGCATCGATATTCGGGCCATTTTAGCCGGAGCCAAACAGATGGATGCGGCGACCCGGGTGCCCGACTTAAAAAAGAATCCTGCCGCGTTGATGGCCCTAGCCTGGTACCACACCGGCAATGGCAAAGGCGAAAAGGACATGGTGATTTTGCCCTACAAGGATAGTCTGTTGCTGTTTAGTCGGTATCTACAACAGCTGATTATGGAATCCCTGGGTAAGGAAACCGACCTGGATGGCAACAAGGTGTTCCAAGGCATTGCCGTATACGGCAACAAGGGATCGACGGACCAACATGCCTACGTACAGCAGCTACGGGAAGGGGTCAACAACTTTTTCGTAACCCTCATTGAGGTGCTGAAGGATCGCGAGGGTCGTTCGACGGAGATTGATCCAGGGGTTACCTCTGGGGACTATCTATCGGGCTTTTTACACGGTACTCGCAAGGCTCTGTATGAGAACAATCGCCAATCCATCACCATTACGATTCCTGAGGTAACACCGACCATTGTGGGGGCGCTAATTGCCCTGTATGAGCGGGCGGTCAGCCTATACGCAGCGGTGGTCAACATCAATGCTTATCATCAGCCCGGTGTGGAAGCAGGTAAAAAAGCTGCGGCCAGTGTACTCAATCTTCAGAACATGGTGGTGGATGTGTTGGCTAAAACGGGTGGGTCTTTGACTCTGCCCGAAGTAGCTGACAAGTTGGGTCGTCCCGATGCCGTTGAGGATATTTATAAGATTGTGCGGCATCTGGATGCCAATGGTCGTCTTGTGGCGATTGATGGTAACGCAGGTAATCCTGGCACCATGCGGGTGATGGCTCGGTAGTGGATAGCTCATCTGCCAGCCATGACTAATCCGGATTAACCTCCGGATTAACTGTAGTCATAGCGCTCAAAACCTCTTTAATACGGGACCTGCTCAAGCCGTTTGAGTGCCGTTTTTAGAGAGGTTTTTTGTTGAGGATGGTTCGACTGGCAACGAAATTGAAAACTCGGTGCCATGGCCCAGTTGGGAATAAACGTCTAAAGTACCGCCATGTTTTTCGGTGATTACCTGATGTGCGATCGCAAGTCCTAATCCAGTTCCCTTGCCTACGGGCTTGGTTGTAAACATCCGATCAAAAATTTTGACACATATTTCCTCGGGAATGCCTTTGCCATTATCACTAATGCAAATTTTCACCTGCTGAGATTGGGTGAGTTGAGTACAAATTGTGATCTGCTGTGGATTTTGCTGGAGATCATCAAAGGATGTGCTTTCAGCCAGTTCATCGAACATGTCAATGGCATTGGCCAAAATGTTCATAAATACCTGACTGAGGGGCCCCGGAAAACAATCTATTTCGGGTAGTTCACCATAGTTGCGGAGGATGTGAATCTCTGGACGAGATTCGTTAGCTTTGAGGCGATATTTTAAAATTAAGGCTCAATATGGAATTTAGGGAGGTCTGTGGGCTAATGGGATAGACTGAATGGCGAAGTAGCTCTGCCCCAGGCCATGATTAGCTTGACCGGACTCATTGACGATGAAAAGTGCTATGACGTCGTTCGTCAGTTTCGCTGGCCGAATGGCGTTCACTGTCCCCATTGTCAGTCTGAGTCGATTACAAAACGAGGCAATCATACGACGATGCCTGTCCAAGTGTTAATCATTGGCCAGATAAAAGTCTAGCGGTAGCAACATGAGGCTTTTTAGGATCGTGAACGAGTGGTTTCTTCTTTTTCTTCTTGGACTTGCGAGGTTGTTTTCGAAACCGCTTCAGATTTACTTGGTTGGCGAGTGCTTTGAGTTGTTCAGCCATCGCGATTAAGGAAAGAGTCTGAAAGCTTTGCCAATGCTCAGGTGGAATGGCAATCATCATGCCTCGATACACTCCCTGTAGCTCATCGACCACATAGAAATCAGACACCGTTTCTTCAATCGTTTCTACGCCATGAACACTGGCCAATGCCCCTTTGATGATGGCCAGAATGTTGTAAGCCACCAAGGCTAACGTAAAACTGAACAGAGCGGCTTTGGGATAGGCTAATGTTTTGATTTCCCCCTCAAAGTTCATCGTGACCGTTAAAAATAAGCCTTCCACTCGCCAACGGTTTCGATACAATCTCAGGATTGTCGACGCATCTGCCACCGTCGTCGGTAGGTTGGTGAGCACGACAATATCAGTATCGCCATGTCGGGTTGGCGTTGCCAATCGCAGGACAATGCGCCGCAGTTCAACCCGGTGCCCGTCATACTGTAATTCGATACGCTGTTCAAAAATCTCTCCGGCATCCACTGTCTCAATCAAGGTCAGCTCACTGAGCGCTTGGTACGGTAGATTCTGATGTTCACGAATCACAAAGGCCGCATCGCGCTGGGCAATGTCAACCAGAAACCCTTGGGTACACATGTTGCGGTCAGCGATCCAGACGTCCCCCGCCTGCACCACGCTCAGCACCTGACTGAACAATCGACGTTCTTGAGCATGGCCATCTTCACAGGGAAAAATGTCCACTGCTAACCGTCTTTCTGGATCGAGCACTACCAGGGATTTCCCTGGCAACGGCGCTGAGGCCACCTCTCGTAAGACCTTCAAGCGTCGCTCCGTTGCGGCCAATCCATTACCGTCTAAAATACGGATTTCATAGCCGGGCAAGAGCGGAGCACTTTTGCCGCCCATCGTATCCATCAACTTAGACAACTCGGCTGCCGTTTCTTTGAGAACTGCACGACTCACCTGAGGTTCCACACCATTGAGTTTTTCGTACACCGCATTTCGAGTGACGTTCATCTCGTCGGCCTTTTTGCGGTAGGCCGCATTCATCGACGGATGAATGCCACACACCACTAAACTCAACAGATTCACCAAGGTCGAGAACAGGAGTTCTCGCTGATATTGGACTTTGGCATGACGCGCAAAGATGTCATCTAAACGCTCAGGACGGAATACCGACTCCATCAACCCTCGCATCATCACGCTAATAGGGCTTTCTTGCGCAAACCTTTTAACGATTTCGGATAACACGACACACACCTCTATCCTCGACTGGCTCTAGAGTAACCTGTATCCTCTCATACTCTTTTCCTCTGCTCGATATTTAACACTTGGACAGGCATCAATCATACGACCTATCCTGAGCGTCATCGTTATCATTGTCAGAGCTGTGAGCGAGATTTTGATGACCTGACGAAAAGTATCTTCTCGGGGCGTCATCAGCCGCTTCGCGTGTGGGTGGTCTGCTTATATCTAATGGGGCTTAACCT
>NZ_JAYGIG010000050.1:0-22523 GCF_034932105.1 Leptothoe sp. PORK10 BA2
CAAATCTGAGCCCAAAGTCGCAGCCTAAAACCCAATTGTATCTCTTAGTTAAGATACTCAGGCCAGTCAATAGCTTGAGTACGATTCTGAATGCTTCAAGAACAGATTTTGTCTAAACTCCAGTTGTATGATGCCGCTGATTTGATGGCGTGATTTGATAAGTGAGCCCCATGTTTTTTAGTCCCCTACCCTTGGCCCAAGCCGCCCCCCAACAGATTGTTCGTCCCCAGGAGGTGCGGCCCCTACCAGCCCAATTGGATCGGGTGCCTGTGTTTAATAGCAATAGTCCTGAGCTGGTGGGGGAACCGGGAATTTTGCTGTCTACGTTTCCACCGGCAGGCATGGGAGAGCCGGAGGCCCATTTGAATTTTGCCTTTGAGGGGCGGTTTGATGTGTTTGCCCACCATGTCTATCGGGCGGACGATCCGGAGAATCTTAGATCGATGTATGTGGCAATTTTGGTCCATAATCCGGGGGTTGAGACGGTGACGGTGGATGTGCTGGCTGGGGCTAGCTATTTGAGTCAGCCGGATGCGCCGTTTGTGGCCTTGCCCAGCGTGGTGCCCTTCTCCCCGCGCAATCCGGTATTTGCCGGACCCGGTAGTCGGGTGATGGGGGATCTGATCCAGGACCATCGCCAGGCAACGCTGCCATCGCAGTTGGTGGTGCCCCCTGGGGCCAGTGCCCTATTGCTCAATGCCCCCATTCCCGTGGCTGAGTTTGACCCGCCGATCAATGGACGCTCGACGCTGATGGAGCTGGATAGCAGTGGACCGGTGTATGTGGCCAGCCTGGCGGAGGTAGCCAATGTGGATGGGAATGAGACGGAAATTGCGCCGTCCCTGGCTCAGTGGGAGAGTATTTTGACAAATTCAGGGTTGGCGGGACCGCGCGATCGCATCCCCACCCCCATCACCGAAAATCCAGAACAGGTGATCTATGGCCGGGTGGCCGGGGTGTCCCAGGGAGCCAGCTGGACCGCCACCATTACCGATGATGGCGACGATGATGGCACCGGCCATTTGACGATCCCCGCCCCTGGAGACACCTTTTCCTACGGCATTAGCACCCTCTATGCCGGTCAGCTAGGCACGGGACAAAATCAAAGCGCTCCCATGCTGGTGCGCTACGACGACACCGCCTACCAGGCCCATGGCAACTATGGCGTGGCCTATGACCTCACATTTCCCCTATACAACCCCACCGACCAGCCCCAAACCGTCACCGTCACCCTCGAAACCCCGATCAAAGAAGACCAGCTCTCCACCGAGGGGCTACAGTTTTTCGAAACACCCCCCAACCGCACTTTCTTCCGGGGACCGATCCAGGTTCGATACCGCGACGATAGGGGCCTACCCCGCATTCACAACCTCCATTTGGTGCAACTCCGGGGGCAGCAGGGCGACCCCCTCACCACCGTCACCTTAGCCCCCCAAGAAAAACGCTCCATAGACGTCATTTTGCGCTATCCCCCCGACTCCACACCGCCCCAGGTACTCACCATTCAAACCCAATAGATGGGCCCAATAGATGGGGCTTCAGGCCAAGGGCTTCAGCGGGTACCGACTTAATGCGGGACGTTTTCCCAAGGATAGTATTCAATAGTATTCAGGATTCAGGATTCAAGGCCTTACTGGCTTCTGACTCCTGAATCCTGAATCTTCACCTATCCAGGATTTTCTGGTTTAAGTTGATATCCGTTTCAGCCCTATGCAATATCGGCATGTTTTGATGACTAAACGTATAGCTGGCTCAGACTTTTGTAGCGGACCTTACACTTTATGCCAAGTGAACTGGGGAAGATGCTTGAACGAGCACGCCTTGCGGGTTATGCTCGTAATACAGAACGCGGGTGTATTTAATTCCAATCCTCCATCAGCGGCTGCCTGGTTGGGCTGGTGAGGGTTTGGGCCATTTTTCATTGGCTTTAGTTTTTACTCAACCCACCTCCGTGGCGGGTAGCGCGCGAGCATGTCACATCAATCGATCATTGCTGAGATAGACCATAAAATTCAGCGGGCCAAATCCAGCCTATTCACGGGCGTCCTTGCCATTGGCATCGATCAAGACGTTGAATGGTTTCTATATTTTCTCGTTGGGCAAATTGTTTGGGCCAATGACCGGACCCATTCAAACCGTCGCTGGCAGCGGCAATTTTTTCAGCACTCCTCAGACCTAAATTCCAGAACCCTCAAAAACATTATCCATCGAGCAAAAAATTATCAGGCCGTGGCTCAATTGGTCATGGGCCAGGAATTTAGTCGAGAGAAATTTTCGGCCATTGTCAGGGGTTGCATATCGGAAATTCTGTTTGATATGGTTCACCAGGCAACCTTGGCGTTTCCAGCATCAACTCCCCAGTTAATCTACAAGGCCAGTGCCCGTAACGGAGCTAACTTTCCCTGTGTCGGCCTCCAGCGAAAACCGATTTGGCAACAGGTGCAACAGGACTGGCAAGACTGGCAACAGGCTAATCTAATGGATTATGGCCCGAATTTAGCCCCCACCATTGTGCAGCCTGACATTTTGCAGGAACGCACGTCCCCAACTACATTTCAAGCCTTAACAAAATTGGCCAATGGGAAACAAGCCCTGCGGGACCTGGCCATCAAAACAAACCACCCCCTCATTCCCCTGACCCAGTCGCTGGTGCCCCACATCCGCCGAGATTTGATTAAGTTAGTTCCCGTGGATGACCTGGTGTTGAATGCGAGTTCACCCAATCAGGTCCCGGCCATGACAAACCTTTTTGCTCCTAGTTTCTCGCCAGCTGTCGTGGCCACGGCTCCTGCCCCCCAAAAAGTCAAGGATGGCCTGAAGCCAGGAGCTAGCCTGAAGCAAGGGCCAATCGTGGTCTATGTCGACGATAACCCCGCCGATAGTCAAACCATGGCTAACATTTTCCAAGGGTCAGGCTACCAGTATGTCAACATTGCCGATTCTCTCAAAGCCTTACCTAAGCTCCTAGAGCTAAAACCACAGCTAATTTTTCTCGATCTGGTCATGCCCGTAGTCAACGGTTATGAACTTTGTGCCCAAATTCGGCGGATCTCCGTGCTCAAGAACGTACCCGTGATCATCATGACCAACAACAATGGCATTCCCGATCGAGTGCGGGCCAAAGTTGTTGGGTCCAATGGTTTTCTAGCCAAACCGATCAAGGCAAAACAGGTTTTGAAAGTAGCCATAAAACATTTACAGCCCACCCTCGTAACTACTCCAGTGGCCCCCCCCAGACAGACCCGTTTTCATCGGCTATCGCCCTCGGTTTAGGCCATGATTGCCAAGCAAGTATCCCCCCCAAAGGCCCCCACCTACTTTTTACAAGAAGCCTGGCAAATCCTCCAGCACCTAGACCATGAGCTGCAAACCCTGGGTCAGAACTTTACTATCCAAAAAGTTCATACCTTGATGCGACTGGCCCACACCCTCAAGGGGGCTGCCGCCACCGTTGGGTTAGACGCCATTAAAACCACAACCCAAACCCTAGAAAATACATTTAAGGCACTATGTGTGCCAGAGACCGGCTTAACAGCTGTCATAGAAGGACTGATCTTAGATGGATATGACTGTCTTAAGTTACTAATTTCAGCCCAGTCGGGTAAGTCTGGCATTGATGAACATGATGTCTTAGACCGGATGGCCACTATCGCCACCAAACTGCGAAACCACCTAGGCGATCGGTTTGGTCAGGATAGCTATTTACCCACCTCTGCCCAGTTGGGGGTGGATGTGACGGCATCCATCTTTGAGAGTGGGGTTACCGAGTATTTAGATGAGTTGGAAAATGCCCTGGCCAGTCCGAATCCCGAACCGTTACGGGAGCTACTACACGTCCAGGCGGATGTCTTTATCGGTTTAGCCGAATCCCTCGGTCTACCAGGATTTGGTACCATTGCCCAGGCGACCTTAGCCGCCTTGAAACGCCACCCAGACCAAGTCATCCAAATTGCCCAGATTGCCCTAGAGGACTATCGGGCAGGCCAAACCAAAGTGCTGCTCGGAGACCGCACCGAAGGGGGTGGCCCTAGTGCAGCTCTGCAACAGCTCGGAGAGAATCTTCGCCCCCAGCCAGTCCGCCCGCTCAACAACCTTTGGCAGTGGCTCAATCAGCCCGTTGCTCCGCCCTTGGGAGAAGGAGCATTCACCTCAGTTTCCCAAGCACCTGACGAGCCTCAATCAAAGCCTAAGATCCAGTCTCTGAGTACGGTGTTTGACCAATGCCATCAAGAACTGAATCGGATCATTAGCCAGGACAAGAAATCCGTTCTCGTGGAAATTAGGAACAGTGAGATTCCCGTAGCTCAGCCCGTTGCCCGGAGGCTACAGAAACCCCTGTTTCAGCTGATGCACCATGCTTTTGTCCAGAATATTGAAACTCCCCATATCCGGCGCAGACGGGGTAAGTCGGCCGTGGGTAAAATTCAGTTGGCGGCCAAGCAAGCCAAAGATTTTGTCGTGATTTGTGTTTGGGATAATGGTTGTGGAGCCAATCCATTGGAGATTCATCAGCGGGTGAAGTCTCCCATAGAGAGTCTGCAGGGTACCATCACCGTCGTCCATCGTCCCGGCCAAGGCACCTGTTTTATGCTAAGGATTCCCACCAAGTTTTTGGCTCCTGGCCTTTGATTGACTGCACCCGCAGAGGGGCTTACCTAGATGTATGGGGCCAGATGTATGGGATCAGGACGGTGGCTGTTTATGGAACACTAGGGAAAGATTATTGGCGGGCATTTCAATCACGTCTTTTAAGGCTAACTGATGCGCCTTGGCGGCTTCTTCCACCGCCTCTAAGGCGCGCACACCCCAGTCGGGATTTTGTTCTTTGAGCCAACTGTCAAAGGTAGCATTGCTCGGGGCTGTATGTTGGCCATCGCGTTGGAAGGGGCCGTACAGATACAGCACCCCGTTTTCAGGCAGTATCCGCTCAGCTCCGGCCATGAGCGACTCACAGGCTGCCCAGGGAGCAATGTGAATCATATTGATATTGACGATGGCATCAATGGACCGCTGCCCATCGGTTTCCAGGGGCCAGGGTGCGGCACAGACATCTAGCTCTATGGGGGGCAAGAGGTAGCGGGCATGGGTGGCCTGTTGCCAGGCGGCAATACTTTTGAGCATGGGGGCACTGATGTCACTGGGTAACCAGCGCCGTGGGGCGAGTTTGGGGGCAAAGAAGCTGGCGTGTTCTCCGGTACCGCTGGCGATTTCTAAGACGAGGCCTGGATTGGGTAAAACTCGCTCTAGTATGTTTAGAATGGCTTCGCGGTTTCGTTCGGTGGCGGGGGCGTAGAGGCGTCCGTCGTTGGGTTTGAAGTTGGGCATGGGCTTTTTAGGGCTAGGGCAGCGGGATCTATTAATCCTACGGTGAATGGTGTCCCTCTCGGCTAAAGATGTACCTGGCGGACCTATGGGATAACTTGGGTGTAGAGTTGTTGGATGGCTTGATCTGCTTGCTGAAGCTGGGTTAGGGCGGTTTGCAATTGGTCTAATTCAGACTGGCCTTGGTGTTCTTGGGTTTGTTTTTGCTTGAGCAGGGTTTCTAGATCACTTTTGCGGGCTTTGATGTCGGTGTCTAGACGGTTGATGACGGACTGTTCGTAGTCTCGAAAGTACTGCACGATGGCGGAGTGGATGGGTTGTTGTTGTTCGGCGGCGATGCGGGGTAGATGGGTGCTTAGTTCCTGACGGGCGGCGGTGATTAGGGCTCGGCGAGTCTGGTCGATTTGTAGCGCGCCAATACCCAGGCTGGCGATACCTAGGGTAATGGGTCCGGCGATCGTGCTGATCAGGCTGGAGGCTAATAGACTGGCGCCTACGGCGGCTACTACGTTAATTAGAATGCTTTGAAGGTCGATGCTGGAAAGGATGGCTTTGACTTCTGGGGTGTCCGCTGGCTGGTTGAGGGCATCGATTGCCCATGCGGCCCAGCTGGGTTGGTCGTTGTCTGGGGGTAGGTCCACGGACTGGCCGCTGAGGGTGGTGAGGATTTGCTGGGTGACTTGGTTATAGGAGGTGCCGTAGTGGGCGGCTCGTTCGGACAGGGTGTGGAAGGCGCTGCGGAGGGTGGGTTCCAGGGTGCGGCTCCAGCGCAGGAGCTGGTCGTTGAGGTAGCGTTGGAAGGCGGTTTCGAGGGATTTGTTAAACTGTTGTCGTCCGGCAGGGTTGATCAGATCCAGCAGGGAGAGGTCGGGTTGGTAGGGGGCAAAGTCTTTTTCAAAGGTGTTTTCTAGGTTGAGGATGAAGTCTTTGAAGGCAGTGGTGGTGGCGTTGGCGTTGCGATCGCAACTTTCCCGAATCTCCTGCTGAAACCCATCCCGAATCATCACCAGCTGCTCAAACACCGGAGCTAGCTGCAAAATATTTTGCTTTAACTCAGCCACCGACTGGTCCAGCAACGTTCGCCGTAGTTCTACCTTCTCCGTCAGTTCCGTCAACGTCCGTTGGGACAGGGCCACCACCGGCTGAAATTCTGCCCTGGCCCGTTCATGGGTCAAAAATTGATCGAGGGTGGTGAGAAACTGCGAGAAGCCTGGATCTTGAATCGGTTTATTCGGAGTCTTCATCCGTTGGCGCAATACCTGCAACGCAGAGATGGGAAAGACCCGTTCTTCGTAGTTGTCGCAATAGTCATTCAGGGTGCTATAAAACACCTTGTGAAGACGAGTTTCCGCCTGGGCCAATTCATCAGGATCGTCTGGGTCCAGCAGACTGTCTTTAATGTGGTCCCAAGCATTGAGCAAGAAAAACAGCGACAAACCTTTATTCTGCAAATAGTTACTCAGATAGCGCCGCTCCGCTAGGGTACAGGGCTGGGTGGCCCGCAGCATAAACAAAATGGCGTGACAGTTATGGATATACCCCAAGGAGAGTTTATTTCGGGCCTCCGTATCATTCAGCCCAGGGCTATCGACAATCTCCACCCCATTTTTCAGCAGGTCCAAGGGATATTGAATCACTGCATGGCTAACATGGGCAAAAGGAGTAGCCCCATCGGCCTGGCGAGTTTCCCCTGGGTCGATAGTATAGCGCTGGGTAAAGGTGGGAATATCCAGCTGCTCAGAATTGTTGTCGTTAAAATGGACCGTGACCTGGGGGGTGGGGCCATAGCGTAGAACCGTGAGGATAGCGGTGCAGGGGTTAACGTTACTGGGGAGGAGGGGTTCCCCCAGCAGAGCATTGAGAAAGGTACTTTTACCCCGTTTCATATCCCCCAGTACCATGAGCCGAAACACCCCTTGCCGCAGGCTTTGGCCAGTGGCGGCGAGATCGGCGAGGGGTTGGGTGAGGTCAAAGTTTTTTTGGAGCGGTTGGAGGGTATGGGTAATGACGTCAAGCTCAGTAGCCAGGGCTTGACGGAGATCAGCGATTTGAGAAAGATGTGGTAACAGGGACATAACAAGAGGGTGGAAATGACCCACCAAAAGGGCAATTTCAGCAATGGTTCCAACTTATCCCCTCTCGGGAGGGGTGCCCCCTGGGCGGGGTGGGTTGCGATCGCTGACGCCAGCTGCCGAGACCCACCCCGGAGCCCCGCCTAGGAGGGGAGAGTGGTTGGACAATCGCATAGACCTTAAAGAAAGGACTCCGCTTTGAGAGAAAGAACCTGAGCCCAAACATCCCCTCTCGGGAGGGGTGCCCCCTGGGCGGGGTGGGTTGCGATCGCTGACGCCAGCTGCCGAGACCCACCCCGGAGCCCCTCCCAGGAGGGGAGAGTGGTTGGACAATCGCATAGGCCTTAAAGAAAGGACTCCGCTTTGAGAAAAAGAACCTGAGCCCAAACATCCCCTCTCGGGAGGGGTGCCCTTTGGGCGGGGTGGGTTGCGATTGCTTACGCCAGCTGCCGAGACCCACCCCGGAGCCCCTCCTAGGAGGGGAGAGTGGTTGGACAATCGCATAGACCTTAAAGGAAGTACTCTGCTTTGAGAAAAAGAACCTGAGCCCAAACATCCCCTCTTGGGAGGGGTGCCCCCTGGGCGGGGTGGGTTGCGATCGCTTACGCCAGCTGCCGAGACCCACCCCGGAGCCCTGCTCAGGAGGGGAGAGATGTTCGTTTTTACTGTTAGCTCCTGCACTGGGGGTTAGTCCTTATGCTCCGAATAGGCTATTAGGGATTAAGTCTACACCAGGAGCCAAGCAGGGGTTAAAGCATTTCTGGAAAAATCACCTCAGCTATGGCAACTAAAAACCATGGGCACCACCTATGCTGGCTCGTTCTGCTACCTTACCAATTTCTCCAGGGGAAACCGCTTTGCGTTGCACGGTTTAGATGGCTCACAGTCGTTTACCCTGACATGCCCAATGATGGAAAGAATGTCCTACTCTGATGGGCAAATGTCCCAATACCTGAGAATTCTTGCAACATATGTATACTACATTTCTGTAAGAGAAGATACGTAAAAACACCCAGTAGCTTGCATTTTTTTGAACTAGCTTGCGTTTTTTTGAATTAGCTTTAATATGCAGTTAAGGGACTTTTAACACATTGGTAAAGCATGACTCGGTGAGCTCTAACATAATGGGCTTTGCCATTTTGTGGTGACTTTATAGGCAATGCATTCTAACTAACAAATAAATATGCTAGGAGATATTTAATGCTTCAGCTTCCTAGATCTATAGCTGCCGCTATAGTAGTTCCTGTTGTAGCGCTTTTCCTCGAAACCTCAGCAGCTCAGGCAGCTACGTTCAATCTGATTGAGACAACCATTCCTGATATTCAATTTGCCCTTGATACTGAACTGATCACCTCCGAATATTTAGTGCAGCAGTATCTAAACCGCATTGCAACCTATGATGTTCAAGGCCCTGCTTTAAATACCATTATTCAGCTCAATCCCAAGGCTTTAGAAACTGCCAAAGCCCTTGACTTGGAGCGTAGTCAGTCAGGTTCCCGAGGTCCCCTCCATGGGGTGCCGATCTTACTAAAAGACAACATCGATACGGCGGATCTGCCCACCACCGCAGGGGCGCTGATTTTAGATGGCTCAATCCCTCCAGATGATGCCTTTATTACCCGGCGGTTGCGGGACCAGGGGGCGATTATCCTGGGTAAAACCAACTTGACCGAGTTTGCTAATTTTGTTTCCTTTACGATGCCTAATGGCTTTAGTGCCGTTGGCGGACAAACCTTAAATCCCTATGATCCTGGTGAGTTTGATGTGAGTGGCTCCAGTTCGGGGTCAGCGGCTGCAGTCGCCGCCAATTTAGCCCCCATTGCTATTGGGACAGAAACCTCAGGCTCCATTCTGAGCCCGGCTAGCTTTAACTCCGTGGTGGGCATTAAACCTACGGTGGGGCTGATCAGCCGTGATGGGATTATTCCTATTTCTGAAACCCAAGACACCGCTGGACCGCTCGCTCGCTCAGTGAGAGATGCGGCGATTTTATTGGGAGCCCTCACGGGCATCGATCCGAATGATCCGGCAACAGCGACCAGTGCAGGACAGTTTTTTGAGGATTATACTCAGTTTCTCAATCCAGACGGATTAGAGGGGGCAAGGCTGGGGGTGATTCGGAATCCATTTATTGATGACTTTTTGTTTGACGATGAGTTGCCCCTGGCTGATCAGGCATTTGCCGATCTGAAAACCTTAGGGGCAGAAATCATCGAGGTGGATTTGCCCAACCTGGATGAGCTATTTGCATTAGATTTTACCGTTTTGGACTACGAATTTAATGCGGGAATTGAGGCCTATCTGGGTAGTCTTGGCGAAAATGCCCCAGCGGCCACCCTAGCGGATATTGTTGCCTTTAATGCAGCTAATGCAGATGTGGCTATTCCATTTGGGCAGGAGGTTTTGGAGATTTCCCTAGCAACTGGCGGTGATTTGACCGATCCAATCTATCTGGAGGCATTAGCAAGAGATGTTCGGGTCACCGCCACGGAGGGGGTGGATGTGCTCTTAGAAGAATTTGATTTGGATGCGCTGCTATATTTTGATAGTATTGCTGCCATTTCAGGGGCACAACCCGGCTATCCGAGTATTACGGTGCCTACGGGCTATACGGAGTCAGGTCGCCCCCTGGGTCTGACCTTTCTCAATAGTGCCTTTACCGAGCCGAAGCTGATTGAACTCGCCTATGCCTATGAGCAAGGCACCTTGCTACGGCGCCCTCCGGCTAGTGCGCCTGCGATCGCAGGTGACCAGGTCACTGTCCCCGAGGCTGATGTGGACAAAGCACTCCTGGCAGTGACCCTAGTTGCCCTAGGCTACCGATTGCGGCACCGCAAACATGGCTGATGGTTGGGTCGTGCTTCAATCAGTGGGTCGGATTGGCAGCAGTCTCTAGACGCGTGAGTTAAAGGCGGCATAGGGAGACAGGGGGGGGACATCCCATTGGGCGTACCATCGACTCAAATGGGGGATAACATCGGCTGCTAACGCCCGATATTGGTCTCTGTTGGGAGCTGCTGCCAGTTGTTCGGCTAGGGCCTGACCCACCGCCTTTAGATCAAAGCCAGTGGGCATCCCCGCTTGGAGCACGACCTTACCATTGACCAAAACAGTGTCCACATCCCCTGCCCTCGCCCGCATCAGCAGGACATGGAGGGGATTGGCCTCCGGAGAAACCCAGGGCCAAGTGATGCGATCGCAATTCACCAACACCACATCGGCCCGATACCCAGGGGCTAATTTCCCCAGCTGTTGTGCTTTACCCATGAGCTTGGCACTACCCGCTGTGGCCACTCGAAAAATGTCGCCATAGCTGGGGGCAGCATGGCCAAGCTGGGGAGACCGCTGGAGACGGGTCGCCAATCTCATTTCCGCAAACATGTCATCATCGTCACCGATGGCGGTACCATCCATCCCTAGGCCCACGGTGGCACCACCTGAGATCATGGCCGTCAGGGGAGCCATCCCCGCCCGCAGCCGCAGATTAGAACTGGGGTTATGGCTCACCGCCGCCCCCGTTGCCGCCAAAATTTCAATATCCGCCTCCGTTAACCAAACACCATGGGCTATGGAAAACCGAGGGCTCAAGACACCGAGGTCCTGGAGATGGGCAATGACAGATTTACCATAGAGGCGGGGACCCATTAATTTCTCATAGAAGGACTCCAGGGCATGGGTTTGGATATGGGTGTCCAGCCGTTCCGCCGCATCCGCCATCTGCACCAGCAACTCATCCCCCACCCACTGGGGACCGGGGGGACCAAACCACACCTCTATGTGGGGATGGGTCTGGTATTCCTTGACCAGGGCACCGATCAGGTCCACATGGTCAGTGGGGGTCAGGGGTTGGTGGGATGGCAATAGGGTTTGCAACCGCTGTCTGAGGTCCCCTGGCAAACTCGCTAAAAAGGCCCCATCTTCCCCATGGACCAACACACTTTCATAGCTGATACCGGGGGTTAGGGCCACCCGCATCCCGGATTGCTCATAAGCCTGGAGTCGCCCATGCAGATTCTCCAGGCAATCCCTGGCGGACCCCGCCATGCTGGCCACATCAACAACGCTGGTAACACCACTTTGCAACAGCTGGGCAATGCTCAATAGGGTTTTGAGGTGGGGATCTTGGGCTCGCAAGCCAAGGTTGGCAAACAGCCACAGCTCTAGAAAGTCGTCGTCGATACCCTGGAGAGAATTGGGGACACCATTACTGTGGTGGTGGGCGTTGATCAACCCCGGCATGACGGCAAAGGAGTCGGAGCCCAACACCTCCGCCTGGGGATAGTTGGCCTGTATTACATCCCAAGTGTCCACCTCAAGGATTGTATCGTTCTGGATTGCGATCGCACCCTGGTCCAACGTGGTTTCACCCGTAAAAATCCAACGTCCTCGAATTAGACTAATATCTGGGTTCATCAGCAACACCAATTTTGATTCAAGTATCCGTCATTAGAACAAATTACCGTGAAATTTTCAGTTCTTAAGAATTTATAAATAAATTGGGCTGCAAGACACCCTAGTTCTTAAGACTTTGTAAATGAATGGAGGAGAAATTTCAGAACAGCGGTTACATGGTAGATAGCCCCGGGAAATGCTGCTTGACTTACTATGTCGATTCAATTTGATCCGAACATTCACGCCAGATCGCACAATTCTGAAGTCGGTGCCATGAAATCTATCCTGCAGCGTCTGAGTCAGACAATGCAACGGGATCAGCTTGTGCAGAGCACCACTGACGACCTGCGAAAGGCCCTACAGGTAGACCGGGTAGTGATCTACTACTTTTACAACCAATGGGAAGGCCAGGTCACGTTCGAATCCTTGAGTGATAGAAAGTTTTCCATCTATGGGTCCACCGGACCGGACCAGTGTTTTAACGATGAATATGCAGAACTATATTTAGCGGGTCGGGCCAGGGCGATTGCGGACATTGAGGTCGAATCGATTGAGCCCTGCCACCGTGATTTTTTACGTCACCTCAATGTGCGAGCTAACCTGGTGGTGCCGATTTTGACGACTAAGGGACTCTGGGGATTGTTGGCCGCTCACCATTGCCAGGGCTCTAAAGTATGGTCAGATGCAGATATCAAACGGATGGAGGCAGATGCTTTAGTTCTAGCAACGTCTTCTTCCATTAAAGATAACTAGTTTTAGTTAAGGTTAGGGAATCACGCCACGGAACAGGAAACAACAGCTCCTAATGCATTAACATCGATTAAAAAAGAACAATCCTGTCGGAACAATCGCGAATTGCCACCCGAGCCCTTGCAGTTGAACTGGAATATCAGAGACAGGGGACACTAGGGCACTCATAAGTGGCAGACAATTTTAAAGCTGATCACGCTGCCAAATTTTGATGGCGGAGGTGGCGCGACTGGCAGTAACAATTTGCTCAGACTGTGCAGACTGTGCAGAAGATGACAGGACAACATGGTCAATGAGCATGTCAAATCCTGTTAAAACCTGTTCGACGGCTCCGGTTTCCACATTCCAGATGCGGATAGTTTTGTCGGCGCTGCCGCTGCTGAGGGTACGGCCATCGCGGCTAAAGATCATGTCATTGACATAGCTGGTATGGCCAGACAAGGTGCGGAGCAGCTCACCGGTATTGATCTGCCATTGTCGGATGGTGCCGTCGGCACTGGCACTAAACAAAAAACGACCGTCGGGGCTAATCACCAGGGTGTTGATAAAACTCTCATGCCCCTCCAAGGTTTTTTCCAGCTGGCCCGTGGCCATGCGCCAAAACTTGATGGTGCGATCGCTACCCGCGCTGATAATATGCTGACTATCAGAGGTAACCACTAAGTTGTTGATAGCCCCCTGTTCAGTGGCAAAGGATCGTAACGATTTGCCTGTACTGGCCTGCCAAATATAAATATGGCCATCGGCCCCACCGCTGACCAGTTGCTGTCCGTCAGGAGTTCGCCCCATCGTATTGATCGGGCCATTGTGGGCGGCGGACTTTTGCCAAAGGAGATCCCCACTAGCCACGGTCCAAGCCTGAAGTCCACCGTCGGCATTACCGCTGTAGAGCCGTGTATCGTCGGGGCTGAGTAGGATTGTATTTACATAGCTGGTCTGATTGTCCCAGGTTTTTAGCAGCTTGCCCGAGGTCAAATCCCAGAAACGGATGGTTTTGTCACCCCCAGCACTGACCATGCTCAGACCATCGGCAAACAGGAGCAGGTCGTTGATGGAGACCTCGTGGTCTGGCAAGGTATGCTGAAGCTGGACAGGGACGGGGGGAATAGCCACTGTCGGGGACGGGGGTGGAGAGCTGAAGCGTTTGTAGATTGCGATCGCACCACCACCGACCACTAAGCCCACCATGGCCGCCACGATCCATGGCCATCGCCGCCGCCGTCCAAAGATAGCCGTCTGGGGAATTGTCTGCCAGGACGGAGTGGTAATACCCAGCTGCAAAACCGTTTGCGGGGCAGGCGGAGAGATTTCACTGTCCAGGTTGAAGGTGGTGTCGGTGCGTTTAGTCCCCAGATTGGGTCCCAGGTTTAGCCGTAGGTTTGGCCGTAGGGCAGGATTCTGCGGGGCTGGGGGTTGGGCAACCGGTTGAGCGAAATCCGTTTGAGCGGACAGCTGCTGTAGTCTGGTTAGAATTTCTTGGGCATTGGCGGGACGATCCACCACCCGAGGCGAAATCATCGCGTCGAGTAAATCGGCAAATGCGTTGGAGATTTGGGGCGCATGGGGTCGCCAGACAAAGCGATTTTCCATGGCGTTATACAGCGCTGTATCCGTCGGTGCCTTCGCCGTTAACAAATAGATCAAGGTGCGACCCAGGGAATAAAAATCCGACTGGGGGACCGCCTGCCCCTGCTCCTGCTCGGGGGGAGTATAGCCCGCCGAGCTAATGGCCGTTGCCACTCCACCCTGGCTCACCTGGTTGAGATAGGTCTGGGTAAATTCCCTGGCCGCTCCAAAGTCCACCAGGGCCAGCTGACCACTGGTGCGAATCATGACATTTTCCGGCTTAATATCCCGGTGAAAGTAGTTGTTTTGGTGAATCTGCTGCAAAATCTCCACCAGCTGGGTGAGCCATCCCAGGGCCAGCTGCCCATGGATGGGGTGACGGCCCTGCTGCTTCATCCACTGGGTCAAGTTGACCCCGTCGATTTTCTCCATCACGATGCAGTGCAGCAGGGTACTGGTGGCTGGTGAGGTCAGGGTGAAATAGCCATCTGGGGCCACATAGGGCACCCCCGAATGCTGCAAACGGCTAAGGGTCTCCGCCTCGTGGCGAAACATGGCTAACACCTTGGGAGTATGACTGTGCTCCCGGCGTAGCACCTTAAGAATTTTGGGTAGGTCTCGCTCATAGGCCTCGTACACCATGCCAAAGCCGGTCTGGCTGCTGAGCAATCGCATCACACGATAGCGCCCTTCTAAAACCAGGGTGGTCCCACAGGCTTGACAATCAATCGCTTCCCCATTGCCTGGATGGTCCGGACGGGGACAGTCGGGATTAATGCATAAACTCATCAGACACCCTGAAAAACGGCCTTGGTCTCTTCAGTTACCCCAGAGCCACAAGGAACGTAAACGCACTCTTCCAGCTGGGCGAAGCAAGGGCCGTCATAATCTTGACGCTCAACTCTGATAATGTACCATTCGTGACTGACTTAAATTTAGGGGAAGCCCCCCTAAGCAAGCTTGAATTTGAAGCGTTTATTCATGATAGAAAACCTCACAGTGGAGGTGCCATAGCAGGGTGGGGATGTCGTTGCTGGCCTGTCAGGTCACTAATCAGGTCACTAAATTAAGGGCTTGTTAAAGATTAAGCTCATGATTTTTGGCTAGGGTAATCATATTTAGAAACGTGGTTTAGAGAAACGTGGTTTAGAGAAACGTGGTTTAGAGAAACGTGGTTTAGGAAACGTAGCTTAGACTATTGGTGGGCAGGTTAAAGATGTTGCTTGGGGTTCCCTCCGAGTTCCCCAAACCCCTTGGTTAGGGACGGGACGCCGCCCTCAGACCCAGCGTGTTAGGTTATCCCGAAGGGCATTAAGTTGGGGGTTACGACGGGATCGATTATTTGTGTTCTGGATCAATTTTCGCGAAAATTTAGTCCATCAAGCCCAAGTCATGAATTTGTTTCTTAACGGTCCCTGAGGTCATTAAATTAATGCTACGAAAATTAGGGACTGTTGGCGTCGGTGTAGTATCACTCTTGATTGTCCTGGCATTATCGCTGATGGGGTCGACCCAGACCCTAGCCCAGACGGATGTCATTCTCCATGCCTTTGACTGGAGCTATGCCACTGTAGCAGAACGGGCCGGGGAGATTGCTGAGGCGGGCTATGGGGCCGTGCTAGTAACGCCGCCGCTCAAATCTCCAATCACTCCAAACTGTCCTTGGTACCAGCGCTATCAGCCCCAGGATTTTCGGGTGATTAGCAACTGTGATGGGGACAAGGAGAGTTTTGTGGCCATGGTTGATGCTCTGGCTGGGGTGGGGGTGCTGACCTATGCCGATGTGGTGGTCAACCACATGGCCAATGAGCGCAATGCCTCGACCATGTTTCCTGGGGCAGCGGTGCTGGGTGATTATGCCAGAGAGCCGGACTATTGGGCGCAGCAACGGCTATATGGCGATTTAGATCAGGGTCTATTTAGTGCCCAAGACTTTCATGCTCCCCAATGCATTCGCAACTATGACAACCGCCCCGAGGTAATCCAGGGTCGGATTTGTGGTGGGGGAAATGATCCGGGGCTACCGGACTTGAGGGATACGGTGCCTGGAGAGAACTGGGTGCTAAATCAGCGGCGGCAGTATGTGCAATCCCTCTATGATTTGGGGGTGCGGGGGTTTCGGCTGGATGCGGCTAAACATATGCCCAATGGTGCAATTCGCTACTTCATGCCGGATGAAATTGCCCAGAATGCTCACATATTTGCTGAGATTATTACCACGGGTGGGGTGGGGGACAAGGAATATGATTTATTTTTGGCCCCCTACCTGAGGGAGCTACCGGCAGACTTTGCCGCCTATGATTTTCCCTTGTTACATGCAATTAAACAGGCTTTTAGCATGGGTCAACCCCTGTCGGATATTGCCCAGCCCTATGGGACGGGCAATGCCCTGGCGCATGATCGGTCGGTGACGGTGGTGACCACCCATGATATTCCCTACAACGATGGGTTTCGTTATTTGATTATGGATCCGACGGATGAGGATCTGGCCTATGTCTACATCATGGGTCGGGATGGGGGTACCCCCATGGTGTTTGATGATGGGACAACGGCGGATCCTCCCTTGGGTCGCATAGATGGGGGGCGTTGGCAGGATGTGTGGAATTGCGATCGCATCCGCCGCATGATCCATTTTCACAATCAGATGAAAGGCATCCCCATGGATGTGTTGCACGCTGATGCATGCAGTCTCCTGTGGCGACGGGGGGAAGAGGGCATTGTCGCCATCAACAAATGTGGCGAGCCTCAAGAAATTACAATCAACACAGCATTTAAGTTCAAGTGGCACCACCCTTACCAGGATGTTCTCTCCAATGATCCATCCATTGAAATCAATGGCCCCTCATTTACCTTTCAAGTTCCCGGTCGGAGCGCAAAAATGTGGATGGGTCAGCCATAAAAATCCACAGACTGCCCTTACAGTAGTCCATTAGCTGGATCTGACTCCAACCCGATTCACCATCCTTAACCGTGTCCGCCACATATCACGGGGCCTCTAACATTGCCGTTAAAGACTCTGAATGGTGTGTAATTGACTAAACAGCATCATTAAAATTGCGATCGCTACATTACAAATCCACCGACTTGCAACAAGAAGCACAGTTTCTAAAACAAGTCTCGTTTAAATTTTCAAGCAAAGTCTGCAGAGCAAGGATCAGTTAAATGAGTGGATTAGGCGGTCTGAATAAAACCCCCAATGGTGTTGTACTGGGCATGGTGCAGCTGCAATTGCCCAATGTGGTTACCCCAGACGACCTAGCTGCCCAAACCCAGCGTATTTGCGCCATGGTGGCCAAGGCCCGTCGAAATATGCCCACCATGGACCTGGTGGTTTTTCCAGAATACTCGCTCCATGGCCTGTCGATGGATACCAACCCTGACATCATGTGCAAACTGGATGGGCCAGAAGTCATCGCATTTCGCCAGGCTTGTGTCGACAATCAGATCTGGGGCTGTTTCTCGATTATGGAATACAACCCCAATGGCAATCCCTACAACAGCGGCATCATTATTGACAACAAAGGAGAGTTAAAACTCTACTATCGTAAGCTCCACCCCTGGGTCCCCGTAGAACCTTGGGAGCCAGGGAATATCGGCATTCCCGTGTGTGACGGCCCCAACGGCAGCAAGCTATCCCTGATTATCTGCCACGATGGCATGTTTCCTGAAATGGCCAGGGAATGTGCCTACAAGGGAGCCGAGATCATGATTCGCACCGCCGGGTATACCGCCCCCATTCGCCACAGCTGGCAGATTACCAATCAAACCAATGCTTTTTGCAATCTAATTGTGACCGCATCGGTGTGCATGTGCGGCACCGACGGCACCTTTGACTCCATGGGAGAGGGAATGATTGTCAACTTTGACGGTGAGCCCCTGGTGATGGGCAGCCATCGCCCCGATGAAATTATTACGGCTGAAGTACGACCTGACCTAGTGCGCGAAGCACGGGAGCATTGGTCCGTTGAGAACAATATTTACCAGTTTGGCCACCGGGGATATGTGGCCGTCAAGGGCGGTGCTCAAGATTGTCCCTACACCTACATGAAGGATATGGTAGCCGGAAATTATCGCCTACCCTGGGAAGATAAAGTAGTTTACACCGACGGTACTTCTTGTGGGTTTGAGGCCCCGACCCGTGAGTATAAAGGAGAGGAGCTACCTGCGTCTGCTTTGAAGAATTTGCAATAGACTTTATCTCTGTTTTGAATGCGCCAATAGAATCAAGCAATGCCTTGTCATAGCTAGAATTTATTGGTTAGTTGAGCTCCCTGCATCTAAAGATGACCTCACTAACTGGCTCAGTCTAGGGAGGGAGGTCATGTTCATCAATCGCTACGCGGCGATACTATCGCCCTAGTCAACTGATAGTGAATTACCACCCCTGAGCTTTAAGCACGAATAGCTGAGATACGTAGCTCTTACAGCCTTTTTCGAAAGCTAAAACATGAGTTTTATAAAAGCATTGGTTCATCTTCAAATACTAGGCTTTTAACCAATAGCATCGAATCAATCACCTCATCACGTTGAAGATCATCGAGTCGAGAACGAGTCATACAAGTCGAAAAAAGTTTTGTCACGTTGTAATAGGTGTGAAGTGTATGCTGCTGTTTCTGTGTCAAATCAACAGCACAGGGTAGGTGAAGTTTTTCCATAAATCTAGTAATGCACTCTTTCCAGCCATCACGCCTTTGCTGCCACCATTCATTTGAGCTATCGAATTTGTCTTGTTGTTGACGAATCCTCTCAAGCCAGCCTCTGACAACCTCAGCATTTTGATAATCATATGACAGTAACTGTTCTAGACGGTGAAGGGCATTAACAAAGGCTTGTGGTTTTTCATCACTTTGCTCAAAGCTATGATATATCTTGTAAACGCACTCATGTGTTTGCAAGACAGTGCCATCAATCATGCTGGTTGCGAATTCAAAATCCGGCAAATCAAAATGTCGATATATAGCCCCCGTATTGGTAACATTCCCCGTATCTTTAAGAGCATAGGCAAAATACCAGGCACGGGCATAAATTTCGATATTTGGCTGCTTTGAATCTAATAATTCAGCAGTAGCTTTTGATCTTTTTTCTACCTTTTCTAAAAAGGCGATTAACGTTGGCTCATTGGATATTATTGAATCAATCTTCAACTTAAACTCGCAGAAAAATTGCCATAGCCTTTCATAAGCCAGACATTCGGCAATTAGCCCAATTACAAAATACCAACGGGGTTGCTCCAGGTGCTTATAAACTTCCTGATATCCATTGTTTTCGACTAAATCATAAGCTGTGAAATACTCCTGATAGGTTAAATGGGAAAACGTACAAAAATTATCTGCCCAACGAACTAATAATCCATTAGATTGTTCAATCTCCTGTAATATCTGTCTGCTAGGTATCAGGGTTCTGTTAACCTTATAGGATGTTTCGTAGTAGCTTTGAATTGTTCTTTCTACGTCCTGTGTAGGAAAGATGATTTGACATTTCAGGAAAGAATTACTGCCAATCTTACACAGCATATTTTGTACATCCAACTCACGCAGAGTTTGAAAGACAGGTCCATACCCTTCAATCACAATATCTTTCCGCGTCATCAAATCAATACCTTTGCGGAAAACGTCAAAGCGTTTATGGGGAATATCTGCGTTATGCTCAAAAACAACACATAACAGATCCAATAAGATCGGCCGCTGAGAAAGCTCTCGAATACCCCTATAGGCTTTTGATTGCAGCTTCCTAACCAGCTGAGGAGCTAATGTTTTATCTTTTCCGGGCTGTGCAAACCAATTTTCAATAAATTTTCGGATTTGGCCCCTTTGTAACGGGGCAATAATTGCTTTTTGAAAATCATCAGAAAAGGGGAATTTACGACCCAGGCGAGAGCTAAAAATAAAACGACATTGTGGATAGTCTTGTAATAATCTAGCAATATTGGCTTCCATGCGTTGGCGCGATTCAGATGCTATTTCATCAATACCATCAAAGATAAAAACAGCCTGACCAGAGTCCAGAAGCTCATGTCTTTCAGTCGTAGAACATTTGCACTGATCAAACATTCTGTTGAGACAATCTTGTAAAGTCTCCTCATTTGTGATCGTCGCAAATGACCTCGGACCAATGAAAATAGGAGCAAAGCCCTGTAAAATTTCTCCCTGACAACACTTCAAAGCGATCCATTGAAGACAGGTTGTCTTACCTGACCCAGGGTCGCCGTAAATAAAAATATTACCGTGGTTGTCAATAACCTCTTTAATCTCCCTTTTGTTTCCCCGCAGTAGCTGAACTCCGATGCGGTCAAAATCTTCTTCTGTGAGATTTGAGCTATCTGCAATAACATTAGGATCCGCAATTGGTGGATATTCAGACGGCAGTGCATCTACTTCGATTAAAAAAAGCTCGATAAAATTATGCTTGAGTTTTTGACTAAGTCGCTGGCCACTTAGTTTTCTTTGGCCAGATAGGAGATCAGCCTCAACTTTCTGGCAAATCTTTGTGATACATGTCTCGGCAGCATATTCATGATCTCCCTCTATGCAGGCTTCATACCAATCTTTTCCAAAGAACGCACATACCTTATACACATTATCTGCAAGCCCGCTATGCCCATCCACTGTCAAAATGCGGCGTACCGTATCGTCACTACCAAGGGTGGATTCTTCATAGTCTAAGCCTTCATTGATGGCCTTCCATACCCCTTTGATGTAACCTCTTCGGAATCGGGACTTAGCTTCCTTCAAGAAATGTTCACGATACTTGGTCTTGAGCGTGAGTAACTGATACGGGATGTCATGCATGCGTTTAACTGAAAGCTGAACCTTGGAAACACGATTATTTTTCCTGGAATTATTTTCAGCTTTTAGGACATCTTAAGATGTTAAATACAATACATTTTTATTATGCAATACTCTAAATTGCTTGAGCCTGACATGCAGGACGTAGTCTGCATGTCAGGCTCAAGACCTCTTTCACCGCCAGAAGTATACGAAACTAACCATGGCGAGCACCTAGAAAAACTATGTTAAATTCCTTTTCTAAGTAGTACGCTAACTCATTACTTCTATGAAAATTCATAGAAGTAATAAATTGCCAGTCAAATACGGCAACCTTAAGCAAACTATGCAGTAATCCCTCAATTATTGAAAGAAAATAATATAAATGCTCTCATTACTCTAGGAACGCAGCGACTTTTGATTCAATAACTAGCTGCGAATGGATTTCCATTGATAGAACTGCTTTGCTCAACTAGAGGCTAGTCGAAAAAGATTAGTTGGCTCTTTTTAAGATTGCATAGATGTTAGTCAATACATAGCAAATGTAAAACTGATAAACGCAGAAACCGCACGATCAATTGCACGGTGATTTTCCAGGGTTATTGTATGGCTATGGATGAACGAGCCAACGCTCAGCTTCGCCGAGATGTCATTGTAGAGCCCATATTATGACTAATCAAATTCCATCATTAAGCTACGGCATGCCTAACTGTCCTTCCTGTGAAAGGCAAGGGCTAGTACTAACCGATAAAGAACACGTTGCATGCATTTATTGCGATTATAAACGAGACTTTTCTGTTTCTGTATCACCTAAAAAACCTCAGAAGAAAGTTCCTGATGCCGGGGAGTTTATTTTCTTTCTGATTGTCGGCTTGGTTCTTTTCCTCCTGCTCAACAGTTGAAAATATCTTAAGGGTTGTTAGTGGGCAGAGATCTACCTACTAACAACCCTCTGCATTAAGGCTTTAAGAACAAGGAGAACGACAGAGCACTAGGTTCACAAACTGCTTCTATCGTCGGTAGGCTCAAACAGGTAAGGGTAAAGTCAGCAAAATCAACCACTATTAAGTTTGAATGACTATCCCTATTGTTTCTAGTAGATTTTCCGCTGCTAAGCTAGGAGGATATCTGGGATTAGTCGTAAGAACAACCTTATGAACTAACGAAAATCCTGGTAACTGTTTAACGACTATTGAGTCATTTTCCATCCATACTGATTGACGTGCACCTTGGCCTGTTTGAGACATTCCGAAAAGGCATTAGCATCAAACTGAGTGCACTGATCTGAGTTAAAAATCTCTGTGTAGGAGCTTTTAATCACGACTCAGTCGTTCAGCCCAGCCGCCGTCCCTATACACAAAGGTTATCGTACCCCCATAGATGATACCTGTCCAAATGTTTTTCCTAGAAAAAAGGAAAATTTGAAACCTCTATGCTTTCGTTGGAATAACGAAGTTCCAATGGTTTTAGAGCAACTACTTATGTACATGCACACAAAGCCTAAAAACCACAAAGCGCACCTACCAATGATGGTAGATGCGCTTTGGTGAATAGGACCCTGGCACCGAGCTATTTTCACAAGGGGCAACCCCCTAACTATCTTCACCGCAGATGCGTTTCACAACCGAGTTCGGGATGGATCGGAGTGGGACCACAC